>NZ_JCBANH010000057.1:0-40303 GCF_059760925.1 Achromobacter sp. 1011791174 | reverse complement strand
AAAAGCAGAAAGACGATTCGAGGCAGGAGTCTGCCTCAAAACCCGCGCCCGGAGCAGCGGTCGGGGTTTCTCACCAGCCTGCTAGACCGCAGTGAACCCGTGGACGACCGAGTGGCCCAGCTCACCCGCAAGGAGATGGAAATACTGCGCTATCTGTTCTCCGGCATGAGCGTCAGCGAAATCGCTGCCCAGCTCAATCGCGGCATTTCCACGGTGAGCTCGCACAAGGTCGCGGCCATGCGCAAGCTCGGCACGGAAAACGATCACGAGCTGATCATGTTCTGCGTGCATCATGGGCTGTTCACCTCCTGAGCTTGCGCGGCGGCCCGGGACGCCAGGCCGCCCTGCCCGACCCGCTCGCCCTACATGCGGTACTGCAGGCTCAGCATCGCATTGCGCGGCGCGCCGGGCATGTTCAGATTGGGACTCGTGCCGTGCGCCGACACAATGTAGCCGGCGTCGAACAGGTTGTAGACGTTCAACTGCACCGAATACGGCCCCTGCCGCCACCATGCGGCGGCGTCCGCCGTGATGTAGCCCGGCAGCCTGACCGTGTTGCCCGGGTTGGCGTAGCGCGCGCCCACCAGATTCAGGCCGGCGCCGACCCCGAAGCCCTCGCCCAGGTCCTTGGTGATCCAGACATTGCCGGCATGGCGCGGCGTCAGCGTGGCGCGCTTGCCTTGCACGTCCCTGCCGGCGTCGCGCGCGACCGACTGCGTCACGCGCGCATCCAGATAGGCGTAGCCCAGCATCGCGCGCCAGCCGTGCGACAAGTCGCCCGACAGGGTCCACTCGGCGCCGTCGGTGCGCTGCGTGCCCACCGGCACCAGCGTGTTGGTCACCGGATTGGTGACCTTGATGTCGGTGCGTTCCAGGCGGAACACGGACACGGTGGTCGAGAGCCTGCCATCCAGGAAGTCGTACTTGGCGCCGACTTCATAATTGGTGGTCTGCTCCGGCGCCAGGTCGACGTTGTTGGCCGCCAGCGCGAAGGCTTCGCCCGAAGGCTGGTAGGACCGGCTCCACGACACGTAGTACGACTGCATGCTGTCGGGCTGGAACACCAGGCCCAGACGCGGACTGAAATTGGAGTCGGTGCGCGACAGGTTCCGGCCGCCACGACGATCCTCGGTCTTCTGCTCGTAGCGGTCATGACGCACGCCGGCCAGCACTTTCCAGTGCTCGCCCAGCGACATCAGGTCCTGCACATACAGGCCCAGGGTGCTGAAGCGGCCCAGGTTGTCCGAACCCGGCGCGCCAGTCACCTGGCGCGGCAAGACGGGCAGGCGCGGATCGAACAGGTTGACCACCGCGACGTTGGCCGCCGACCAATTCACCAGATCCTTGTTCTGCTGGCTCAATTCCACGCCATAGAGCAGGTCGTGGCGCACCGGGCCCCACTGCGCGCGCTGCATCAGCTCGGTCTGGTTGGTCCAGCCATGCTCCTCGCGCCGCACGTTGCCGTGGGTCAGCGCCACTGTCCCGGCGGCTTCGTTGACCGAGCCGGGCAGCGTGTTGTTGCGGTTGAGCGTGTAGTGGTAATAGCGCGTGGCGTTGCGCAGCGACCAGCTGTCGTTGAAGCGATGCGTCAGCGTGGCGGAATATGACTGCATCCGCGTCTGGGTGTAGTCGGCGTCGCGGGCGTTCGCGGCGCCGTAGTAGGTGGACGGGTCCACCCGCACCGGACGGCCATGGTAGGCGGGAATGCCGAAGTCGGTCAGGCGGCGGTCTTCCAGGAATTCCGTCTGCAGCAGCAGCGTGGTGTGATCGCCCAGCCTGAACTGAGCGGACGGCGCGATCGCCTTGCGGTCAATGAACTGCTTGTCGCGATAGCTGTCGCCCTTCTCCGCCGCGCCGGTCAGGCGCCAGGCCAGGGACCCGCTTTCAGTGACGCGGCCCAGGTCGACGTCGAGCCGACGGTCGTTCCAGGATCCGTAGCTCAGGCCGAGCTGCGAGACGTCCTCTCCCGGCCGCTTGGTCACGCGGTTGATCAGGCCGCCGGACGAGCCTCGGCCATACAGCACCGCCGCCGGACCCTTGATGACGTCGATGCGCTCGACGTTGGACAGGTCGCGGAAGTACAGCGCGTCATCACGCAAGCCGTCGACGAACTGGTCGGCGATGGCGGTGAAACCCCGTATCGAGACCTGGTCGCGCTGGCCGTCCCCGGTCGAGAAGCTGACGCCTGGCACGTTCTTGAGCGCGTCCTGCACCGACATGGCGTGCTGGTCGCGCAGCACCTGCGCCGGCACCACGTTCACCGTTTGCGGAATGTCGCGCAGCGGCGCGTCGATCTTGGTGGCGCTGGCGGACGCGGGCGGGTTGTAGCTTTGTCCGGCGTCGTCGCTGCCGACGACGCCGATGGCGGGCAAGGTGGCGATGGGCGCATCGCCCTGGGCATGGACGGTCATGGAGACCAGCGGCCCCAGGACGAGCAAGGCGGAGGAAAGGGGACGGATGACGGACATGGCCTGCGGGATCGAGTCGAAGTCGTTTGAAATGGAACAATTCGCCATTCTCGTAATAACGATAATACGTCGCAATATCTTTCTTATTCCGTTGCCATGAAACGACGATGCGCGAGGCAGCCATTGTGTTCAGATTCTTTTCAGCTGGGTTGTGCGCTGCGCTTGTATGCCGGCCTGGTCATTGGCTGTATCTGCAGCCGTGAAGCCGGCTTGCGCTCGCCCTGCCCTTTCTCGGATTTCGACGATTTTCCCTGGAAGTCGCGCTACTTATAGTTCCAGCCACACGAAACGCGCGGAAACACACCGGCGCCTTGGCCTACCCGGCCAAGCCGATACCTCTACGGAGGCGCGCCGTCCCGCCAAACTCTTTCCTGTGGCTAAAAATGAACCGAATCCACCGCCTGGTTTGGAACGCCGTCACCCAATCCTGGACCCCTGTTTCCGAACTCACCCGCGCGCGCGGCAAGGGCGGCCGTCCCCACAAGGGACTGCTCGTGGCGGTCGCGATGGCGCTGACCGGCACGGGACTGTTCCAGAGTCCCACGGCCAGCGCGCAGTCGCTTCAGATGTGCGTTGACGGGGGCGGCATGGTCTATGGATACGACAGATTTCAAGGACTCGGCTGTAGCGTCGTTCGAGACTACTTCAACCTGCAAAACCTGGGCAGTGGCACTGCTGGAGGCGGTTTCTCTACGTCGACGGTATACATACGCAGCCTACCCGACCAGACCCTGCGGTTGCAGGCAACGAACGGCATCTCGATGCTGAGTCCGGTCAATATGTCCAACAATGGCATCAGCGGCCTGACGGCCGGCGCCCTGAACGCGACCAGCACGGACGCGGTCAACGGTTCGCAGCTGTTCGTCACCAATACCGGCCTGGCCGCCGCCCAGACCTCCATCACGCAGAACACGGCCGCCATCTCTGGCCTGGGCGGACGCGTAACCGCCACGGAAGGCAATGTCACCAACCTGGGCGCCCAGGTCACACAGACCACCACTAACCTGACCAACCTGCAGACGCAGATCGGCAACGGCACGATCGGCCTGGTGCGCCAGAACGGTGCGGCGGGCGACGTGACGGTCGCCAGCGCCACCGGCGGCGCCACGGTCAACATGACCGGCACCGCCGGCGCGCGCACGGTGACCGGCGTGCGCGCCGGCGCGCTGAACACAACGAGTTCCGACGCCGTCAACGGTGGTCAGCTGTTCCAGACCAACGCCAACGTCACGGCCAACACTAACGCCATCGCGCAGAACCGGACCAATATCGCCAACAACAGCACGGCCATCACCAGCGTGGCCAACCGCGTGACTACGACCGAGGGCAACATCACCAACCTGGGCTCGCGCATGGGCACTGCCGAGGGCAACATCACCACGCTGCAGCAGCAGATCGCCAATGGCACGACGGGCCTGGTGCGCCAGGACGCCACCACTGGCGCCGTGACCGTGGCCAACGCCACCGGCGGCACCTCGGTCAGCATGGCCGGCACCGCCGGTTCCCGCACGGTGACCGGCGTGCGCGCCGGCGGCCTGAGCGCGGCCAGCACGGACGCGGTCAACGGCTCGCAACTGTTCCAGACCAACGCCAACGTCACGGCCAACACCGCTGCGATCGCGCAGAACCGGACCGACATCGCCAACAACAACACGGCCATCACCAGCGTGGGCAACCGCGTCACGACTGTCGAGGGCAGCCTGACCAACCTGGGCGGACAGGTCAACCAGACCACCACCAACATCACCAATCTGCAGCAGCAGATCGTCAATGGCACGACGGGCCTGGTGCGCCAGGACGCCGCCACCGGCGCCGTGACCGTGGCCGGCGCCACCGCCGGCACCTCGGTCAGCATGGCCGGCACCGCCGGCTCGCGCACCGTGACGGGTGTCACGGCCGGCGGCCTTACTGCGGCCAGCGCGGACGCGGTCAACGGCGCACAGCTGTTCCAGACCAACGCCAACGTCACCGCCAACACCGCCGCCATCGCGCAAACCCGGACCGATATCGCCGGCGCTACGACTTCCATCAACAACGTCAGCAATCGGGTCACCACCGTCGAAGGCAGCCTGTCCAGCCTGCAAACGCAGATCACCAATGGCACGGCGGGCCTGGTGCGCCAGGACGCCACCACCGGCGCGGTGACCATGGCCGGCGCCACCGGCGGCGCCTCGGTCAGCATGGCTGGTACCGCCGGCTCCCGCACCGTGACGGGTGTCACGGCCGGCGGCCTGAGCGCCACCAGCACGGACGCGGTCAACGGCTCGCAGCTGTTCCAGACCAACGCCAACGTCACCGCCAACACCGCCGCGATCGCGCAAAACCGGACCGATATCGCCAACAACGGCACGGCCATCACCAGCGTGGGCGACCGCGTCACGACCGTGGAAGGCGGCCTGTCCACCCTAGGCGGACAGATCAGCCAGACCACGACCAACCTGAGCAACCTGCAAACGCAGATCGTCAACGGCACGGCGGGCCTGGTGCGCCAGGATGCCGCCACCGGCACCGTGACCGTGGCCGGCGCCACGGGCGGCACCTCGGTCAGCATGGCCGGCACCGCCGGTTCCCGCAGCGTGACGGGTGTCACGGCCGGCGGCCTGAGCGCGGCCAGCACGGATGCCGTCAACGGCGCCCAGCTGTTCCAGACCAACGCCAATGTCACCGCCAATACCGCCGCCATCGCCCAGAACCGGACCGATATCGCCGGCAACACGACGGCCATCAACAACGTTGATAACCGGGTGACGACCGTCGCAGGCAATCTGACCAACCTGCAAACGCAAATCGTCAACGGCACGGCGGGCCTGGTGCGCCAGGATGCCGCCACCGGCGCCGTGACCGTGGCTGGCGCCACCGCCGGCACCTCGGTCAGCATGGCCGGCACCGCCGGCTCGCGCACCGTGACGGGTGTCACGGCCGGCGCGCTCAACGCAACGAGTTCGGACGCGGTCAACGGCGGGCAACTGTTCCAGACCAACGCCAACGTCGCGGCCAACACCGCCGCGATCACGCAGAACCGGACCGACATCGCCAACAACAGTGTGGCCATCACCAGCTTGGGCGACCGCGTCACGACCGTCGAGGGCAACCTGTCGACCCTGGGCGGACAGATCAACCAGGCCGCCTCCAGCATCACCAACCTGCAGCAGCAGATCATCAACGGCACGACGGGCCTGGTGCGCCAGGACGCCGCCACCGGCGCCGTGACCGTGGCCGGCGCCACCGCCGGCTCCTCGCTCAGCATGGCCGGCACCGCCGGATCCCGTGCCGTGACGGGTGTCACGGCGGGCAGCCTGAGCGCAGCCAGCACGGACGCGGTCAACGGGGCCCAGCTGTTCCAGACCAACGCGAACATCACCGCCAACACCAATGCCATCGACCAGGACCGCACCGACATCGCCGGCAACACGGCCACCATCAACAACGTTGATAACCAGGTGACGACGGTCGCAGGCAACCTGTCCGACCTGCAAACCCAGATCAGCAGCGGCGCGACAGGCCTGGTGCGCCAGGACGCCGCCACCGGCGCCGTGACCGTGGCCAACGCTACCGCCGGCGCCTCGGTCAGCATGGCCGGCACCGAGGGTTCCCGCACCGTGACCGGCGTCACGGCCGGCGCCCTTACTGCGGCCAGCACGGACGCGGTCAACGGCGCGCAGCTGTCACAGACCAATGCGAACGTCGCGGCCAACACCGCCACCCTCGCGCAAAATCAGATCGACATCGCCAACAACGGCACGGCCATCACCAGCGTAGGCGACCGTGTCACGACCATCGAGGGCAACCTGACCACCCTGGGCGGACAGATCAGCCAGACCACCACCAACATCACCAACCTGCAGACGCAGATCGTCAACGGCACGACCGGCCTGGTGCGCCAGGACGCCGCCACCGGCGTCGTAACCGTGGCCAGCGCCACCGCTGGCGCCTCGGTCAGCATGGCCGGAACGGCCGGCTCGCGCACCGTGTCCGGCGTCGCGGCCGGCGCCGTCAACGCGGCCAGCTCGGATGCGATCAACGGCTCGCAACTGGCCCGGACCGATGCGAACGTGGCCGCCAATGCCACGGCGGTAGATGCCGTGGCCGCCTCGGTGATCCGGCAGGATGAACAGACCGCCGCCCTGGACCAGCAAATGACGCAGATCCGCGGCGCCGGCCAGGAACTGGCGCGCCATACCGCGGCGATCACCACGGACCATGCCAGCGACGTCAGCCGCGCGACCGTGGCCCAGGGCAGCCAGGGCAACGCCATCGGCTCGGGCGCCAGCGTCACCGGCCAGGGCGGCGTGGCCCTGGGCAACAACGCCAGCGCCAGCGCGACGGGCAGCGTGGCGCTGGGCTCGAATTCGGTGGCGGATCGCGCCAACAGCGTATCGGTCGGCAGCGCCGGACAGGAACGCCAGATCACCAATGTGGCGGCGGGTTCTTCCGCCACCGATGCGGTGAACCTGGGCCAGGTGCTGGAACTCTCCGGTCAATCCGGCGGCCAGGCCGTGCAACAGGCCAATGCCTACACGGACGGCAGGATCGGCCAGCTGCGCTCAGACCTGAACGGGGGCATTGCCTCGGCCATGGCCATGGCCGGCCTGCCCAGCGCCCTTCTGCCGGGCAAGGGCATGGTATCGATGGCCGCGGCCACCTACAGCGGCGAGTCCGCCGCCGCGATCGGGCTGTCGAAAATGTCCGAGACAGGCGCCTGGACCTACAAGGCCTCCGGTTCCATCCAGCAGAACGGCAAGATCGGCGTGGGCATAGGCATCAGCTATCGCTGGTGAACGGCTGAGCGGGCCGGCTTGCGGTCGCCCTGCCTTTTCTCGAATTTCGACGATTTTCCCTGGAAGTAGCGCTACTTATAGTTTCAACCACACGAAACGCGCGGAAAAAACCGGCGCCTTGGCCTACCCGGCCAAGTCGATACCTCCACGGAGGCGCGCCGTCCCGCCAAACTCTTTCCTGTGGCCACGAATGAACCGAATCTACCGCCTGGTTTGGAACGCCATCACCCAATCCTGGACTCCCGTCTCCGAACTCACCCGCTCGCGCGGCAAGACTCGCAGCACTCAAAAAAAACGACTGCGTCTTGTGATGACAATCGCATTGGCTGGCCCGGGACTTTTCTACGCAACCCCGGCGGCCGCTCAATCACTACAAGCGTGCGGTAACAACGGCTGGGGCCAGGCTTTTGCGTACAACAACTGGGGATCAATAACTTGTACTAATACCACTGGATTCAGCCTGCAAAACCAAGGCGCGGGCGGAGGCGGGTGGGGCGGAGGCGGTTTTGCCACATCCACCGTATACGTACGCAGCGCGGTGAACCAGTCCTTGCAGCTGAGGGCAACGAACGGCATCGTGATGCTAAGCCCGGTCAACATGTCCAACAACGGCATCAGCGGCCTGACGGCCGGCGCCCTGAACGCCACCAGCACGGACGCGGTCAACGGTTCGCAGCTGTTCGTCACCAATACCGGCCTGACCGCCGCCCAGACCTCCATCACGCAGAACACGACCGCCATCTCGGGCCTGGGCGGACGCGTAACCGCCACGGAAGGCAATGTCACCAACCTGGGCGCCCAGGTCACGCAGACCACCACCAACCTGACCAACCTGCAAACGCAGATCGGCAATGGCGCGATCGGCCTGGTGCGCCAGAACGGCGCCTCGGGCGATGTGACGGTCGCCAGCGCCACTGGCGGCGCCACGGTCAACATGACCGGCACGGCCGGCGCGCGCACGGTGACCGGCGTGCGCGCTGGCGCGCTGAACGCGACCAGCGCCGACGCGGTCAACGGCTCGCAGCTGTTCCAGGCCAACGCCAACGTCACGGCCAACACTAACGCCATCGCGCAGAACCGGACCAACATCGCCAACAGCAGCGCGGCCATCACCAGCGTGGGCAACCGCGTGACCACGGCCGAGGGCAACATCACCAACCTGGGCTCGCGCATGGGCACCGCCGAGGGCAACATCACCACGCTGCAACAGCTGATCTCCAATGGCACGACGGGCCTGGTGCGCCAGGACGCCGCCACTGGCGCCGTGACCGTGGCCAACGCCACCGGCGGCACCTCGGTCAGCATGGCCGGCACCGCCGGTTCCCGCACGGTGACCGGCGTGCGCGCCGGCGGCCTGAGCGCGGCCAGCACGGACGCGGTCAACGGCTCGCAACTGTTCCAGACTAACGCCAACGTCACGGCCAACACCGCTGCGATCGCGCAGAACCGGACCGACATCGCCAACAACAACACGGCCATCACCAGCGTGGGCAACCGCGTCACGACTGTCGAGGGCAGCCTGACCAACCTGGGCGGACAGGTCAACCAGACCACCACCAACATCACCAATCTGCAGCAGCAGATCGTCAATGGCACGACGGGCCTGGTGCGCCAGGACGCCGCCACCGGCGCCGTGACCGTGGCCGGCGCCACCGCCGGCACCTCGGTCAGCATGGCGGGCGCCGCCGGCTCGCGCACCGTGACGGGTGTCACGGCCGGCGCGCTGAACGCGACCAGCACGAACGCGGTCAACGGCTCGCAGCTGTTCCAGACCAACGCCAACGTCACCGCCAACACCAGCGCCATCGCGCAAACCCGGACCGATATCGCCGGCGCTACGACTTCCATCAACAACGTCAGCAATCGGGTCACCACCGTCGAAGGCAGCCTGTCCAGCCTGCAAACGCAGATCGTCAACGGCACGACGGGCCTGGTGCGCCAGGACGCCACCACCGGCGCCGTGACCGTGGCCGGCGCCACCGCCGGCACCTCGGTCAGCATGGCCGGAACGGCCGGCTCCCGTACCGTGACCGGCGTGCGCGCCGGCGCGCTGAACGCAACGAGTTCGGACGCGGTCAACGGCTCGCAACTGTTCCAGACCAACGCCAATGTCACGGCCAACACCGCCGCCATCGCGCAGAACCGGACCGATATCGCCAACAACAGCACCGCTATCACCAGCGTGGGCGACCGCGTGACCACGGCCGAGGGCAACATCACCAACCTTGGCGGACAGATCAGCCAGACCACGACCAACCTGAGCAACCTGCAAACGCAGATCGTCAATGGCACGACGGGCCTGGTCCGCCAGGACGCCGCCACCGGCGCCGTGACCGTGGCCGGCGCCACGGGTGGCTCGTCGGTCAGCATGGCCGGCATCGCCGGCTCGCGCACCGTGACGGGTGTCACGGCCGGAGCGCTGAACGCGACCAGCATGGATGCCGTCAACGGCGGACAGCTGTTCCAGACCAACGCCAATGTCACCGCCAACGCCGCCGCCATCGCCCAGAACCGGACCGATATCGCCGGTAACACGACGGCCATCAACAACGTCACCAATCGCGTCACCATCGTCGAAGGCAATCTGTCCAGCCTGCAAACGCAGATCACCAATGGCACGGCGGGCCTGGTGCGCCAGGACGCCGCCACCGGCGCCGTGACCGTGGCCGGCGCCACGGGCGGCTCGTCGGTCAGCATGGCCGGCACCGCCGGTTCCCGCACCGTGACGGGTGTCACGGCCGGCGCCCTGACTGCGACCAGCACGGATGCGGTCAACGGCGCGCAGCTGTTCCAGACCAACGCCAACGTCACCGCCAACACCGCTGCCATCGCCCAGAACCGGACCGACATCGCCAACAACGGCACGGCCATCACCAGCGTGGGCGACCGTGTCACGACCGTCGAGGGCAACGTGTCCACCCTGGGCGTACAAGTCAACCAGACCACGACCAACTTGACCAACTTGCAGCAGCAGATCATCAACGGCACGACCGGCCTGGCGCGCCAGGACGCCGCCACCGGCGCCGTGACCGTGGCCGGCGCCACCGCCGGCGCCTCGGTCAGCATGGCCGGAACGGCCGGCTCGCGCACCGTGTCCGGCGTCGCGGCCGGCGCCGTCAACGCGGCCAGCTCGGACGCGATCAACGGCGCACAGCTGTTCCAGACCAACGCCAGCGTCTCCGCCAATACCAATGCCATCAATCAGGATCGGACCGATATCGCCAACCACGGCACGCTGATCAGCAACATCGATAACCGCGTGACGACGGTCGACGGCGATCTGACCACGCTGCAAAGCCAGATCGTCAACGGCGCGACGGGCCTGGTGCGCCAAGATGCCGCCACCGGCGCTGTGACCGTGGCCGGCGCCACCGCCGGCGCCTCGGTCAGCATGGCCGGAACGGGCGGCTCCCGCACCGTGACCGGCGTCACGACCGGCGCGCTGAATGCAACGAGCTCGGACATGGCCAACGGGTCACAGCTGTTCCAGACCGACGCGGGCGTCGCCGCCAACACCGCCGCCATCGCGCAGGACCGGACCGATATCGCCAACAACGGCGCGGCCATCACCAGCGTGGGCGACCGCGTGACGGTGGTCGAGGCAGACCTTGCGAACCGTGACAGCCAACTGTCCCAGACCAAGACCAACCTGACCAACCTGCAGACGCAGATCATCAACGGCACGACCGGCCTGGTGCGCCAAGACGCCGCCACCGGCGCCGTGACCGTGGCCGGCGCCACCGCCGGCGCCTCGGTCAGCATGGCCGGCACCGCCGGCTCGCGCACCGTATCCGGCGTCGCGGCCGGCGCCGTCGACGCGGCCAGCTCGGACGTGGTCAACGGCGCGCAACTGGCCCGGACCGATGCGAGCGTGGCCGCCAATGCCACGGCGGTCGAAGCCGTGGCCGCCTCGGTGATCCGGCAGGATGAGCAGACCGCCGCCCTGGACCAGCACATGACGCAGATCCGCGGCGCCGGCCAGGAGCTGGCGCGCCATACCGCGGCGATCACCACCGACAACGCCAGCCCCGTCAGCCGCGCGACCGTGGCCCAGGGCAGCCAGGGCAATGCCATCGGCTCGGGCGCCAGCGTCACCGGCCAGGGCGGCGTGGCCCTGGGCAACAACGCCAGCGCTAGCGCGACGGCCAGCGTGGCGCTGGGCTCGGATTCGGTGGCGGACCGCGCCAACAGCGTGTCGGTCGGCAGCGCCGGACAGGAACGCCAGATCACCCATGTCGCGGCGGGTTCTTCCGCCACCGACGCGGTGAACCTGGGCCAGGTGCTCGAGCTCTCCGGTCAATCCGGCGGCCAGGCCGTGCAACAGGCCAATGCCTACACGGACGGCAGGATCGGCCAGCTGCGCTCAGACCTGAACGGGGGCATTGCCTCGGCCATGGCCATGGCCGGCCTGCCTGGCGCCATCCTGCCGGGCAAGGGCATGGTATCGATGGCCGCGGCCACCTACGGCGGCGAATCCGCCGCCGCGATCGGGCTGTCGAAAATGTCCGAGACAGGCGCCTGGACCTACAAGGCCTCCGGTTCCATCCAGCAGAACGGCAAGATCGGCGTCGGCATAGGCATCAGCTATCGCTGGTGAACTGCCAAGCGGGTTGAATTCTCGAACTTCTACGGTTTTCCGCCCTACCCGCCTTGAATATAGTTTTACCCACATGGAGTCACTCCATGAATTCTTCGCGTATGCCTTGCTCGGCTGTTTCGATATTGCTTGATGGGGCGGCATAGCTAAATACCCTCTCTCTTATGGACCAGCCATGAATCGAATCTACCGCCTCGTTTGGAACGCCGTCACCCAATCCTGGACTCCCGTGTCCGAAGTCTCGCGAGCACGCGGGAAAAGCGGCCGAGCCAATGGACCGCTGCTGGCCGTCGGCGGCATGATGGTGATCGGCGCCGGCCTCGTCTATGGCTCCGCCGCGAACGCGCAGTCTCTCCAGCTGTGCAATGGCACCTCCGGTCAATCCTATGCGACGGATACCTACAACCGAATCACATGCACCGCGCAGCAGCCGGTGTTCAGCCTGCAGAACCTGGGCACCTCCACCGGCGGCGGACTCGACACCTCGACGGTGTTCGTTCGCGGCATGGCCGACCAGACCCTGCAGCTGCGGGCAACGAACGGCATCGTGATGCTGAGCCCGGTCAACATGTCCAACAATGGCATCAGCGGCCTGACCGCCGGCGCCCTGAACGCGACCAGCACGGACGCGGTCAACGGTTCGCAGCTGTTCGTCACCAATACCGGCCTGGCCGCCGCCCAGACCTCCATCACGCAGAACACGACCGCCATCTCGGGCCTGGGCGGACGCGTAACCGCCACGGAAGGCAATGTCACCAACCTGGGCGCCCAGGTCACGCAGACCACCACCAACCTGACCAACCTGCAGACGCAGATCGGCAACGGCACGATCGGCCTGGTGCGCCAGAACGGTGCGGCGGGCGACGTGACGGTCGCCAGCGCCACCGGCGGCGCCACGGTCAACATGACCGGCACCGCCGGCGCGCGCACGGTGACCGGCGTGCGCGCCGGCGCGCTGAACACAACGAGTTCCGACGCCGTCAACGGTGGTCAGCTGTTCCAGACCAACGCCAACGTCACGGCCAACACTAACGCCATCGCGCAGAACCGGACCAATATCGCCAACAACAGCACGGCCATCACCAGCGTGGGCAACCGCGTGACCACGACCGAGGGCAACATCACCAACCTGGGCTCGCGCATGGGCACCGCCGAGGGCAACATCACCACGCTGCAGCAGCAGATCGCCAATGGCACAACGGGCCTGGTGCGCCAGGACGCCGCCACCGGCGCCGTGACCGTGGCCAACGCCACCGGCGGCACCTCGGTCAGCATGGCTGGCACCGCCGGTTCCCGCACGGTGACCGGCGTGCGCGCCGGCGGCCTGAGCGCGACCAGCACGGACGCGGTCAATGGCTCGCAACTGTTCCAGACCAACGCCAACGTCACCGCCAACACCGCCGCCATCGCGCAAAACCGGACCGACATCGCCAACAACGGCACGGCCATCACCAGCGTGGGCAACCGCGTCACGACCGTCGAGGGCAGCCTGACCAACCTGGGCGGACAAGTCAACCAGGCCACCACCAACATCACCAATCTGCAGCAGCAGATCGTCAATGGCACGACGGGCCTGGTGCGCCAGGACGCCGCCACCGGCGCCGTGACCGTGGCCGGCGCCACCGCCGGCACCTCGGTCAGCATGGCCGGCACCGCCGGCTCGCGCACCGTGACGGGTGTCACCGCCGGCGCACTGAACGCGACCAGCACGAATGCGGTCAACGGCTCGCAGCTGTTCCAGACCAACGCCAACGTCACCGCCAACACCGCCGCCATCGCCCAGAACCGGACCGATATTGCCGGTAACACGACGGCCATCAACAACGTCACCAATCGGGTCACCACCGTCGAAGGCAGCCTGTCCAGCCTGCAAACGCAAATCGTCAACGGCACGGCGGGCCTGGTGCGCCAGGATGCCGCCACCGGCGCCGTGACCGTGGCCGGCGCCACCGCCGGCACCTCGGTCAGCATGGCCGGCACCGCTGGCTCCCGCACCGTGACGGGTGTCACGGCCGGCGCGCTGAACGCGACCAGCACGAACGCGGTCAACGGCTCGCAGCTGTTCCAGACCAACACAAACGTCACCGCCAACACCGCTGCGATCGCGCAGAACCGGACCGATATCGCCAACAACGGCACGGCCATCACCAGCCTGGGTAACCGCGTCACGACCGTCGAAGGCGGTCTGTCGACCCTGGGCGGACAGATCAACCAGGCCACCACCAACATCACCAATCTGCAGCAGCAGATCACCAACGGCACGACGGGCCTGGTGCGCCAGGATGCCGCCACCGGCGCTGTGACCGTGGCCGGCGCCACGGGCGGCACCTCGGTCAGCATGGCCGGCATCGCCGGTTCCCGTACCGTGACGGGTGTGACGGCCGGCGGCCTGAGCGCTGCCAGCACGGACGCGGTCAACGGCTCGCAGCTGTTCCAGACCAATGCCAACGTCACCGCCAACACCGCCGCCATCGCCCAGAACCGGACCGATATTGCCGGTAACACGACGGCCATCAACAACGTCACCAATCGCGTCACCACCGTCGAAGGCAATCTGTCCAGCCTGCAAACGCAGATCACCAATGGCACGGCGGGCCTGGTGCGCCAGGATGCCGCCACCGGCGCCGTGACCGTGGCCGGCGCCACGGGCGGCACCTCGGTCAGCATGGCCGGCACCGCTGGCTCCCGCACCGTGACGGGTGTCACCGCCGGCGGCCTGAGCGCCACCAGCACGGACGCGGTCAACGGCGCGCAGCTGTTCCAGACCAACGCCAACGTCACCGCCAACACCGCCGCCATCGCCCAGAACCGGACCGACATCGCCAACAACAGCACGGCCATCACCAGCGTGGGCGACCGCGTGACCACGGCCGAGGGCAACATCACCAACCTGGGCGGACAGATCAGCCAGACCACGACCAACCTGACCAACCTGCAGACGCAGATCATCAACGGCACGACGGGCCTGGTGCGCCAGGACGCCGCCACCGGCGCAGTGACCGTGGCCGGCGCCACCGCCGGCACCTCGGTCAGCATGGCCGGCACCGCCGGCTCGCGCACGGTGACGGGTGTCACCGCCGGCGGCCTGAGCGCGACCAGCACCGACGCGGTCAACGGCGCACAGCTGTCCCAGACCAACGCCAACGTCGCGGCCAACACCGCCGCCATCGCCCAGAACCGGACCGATATCGCCGGCAACACGACGGCCATCAACAATGTGGATAACCGGGTGACGACGGTCGCAGGCAATCTGACCAATCTGCAAACGCAGATCACCAATGGCACGACCGGCCTGGTGCGCCAGGATGCCGCCACCGGCGCCGTGACCGTCGCTGGCGCCACCGCCGGCACCTCGGTCAGCATGGCCGGCACCGCCGGCTCGCGCACCGTGACGGGTGTCACCGCCGGCGGCCTGAGCGCCACCAGCACGGACGCGGTCAACGGCGCGCAGCTGTTCCAGACCAACGCCAACGTCACCGCCAACACCGCCGCCATCGCGCAGAACCGGACCGACATCGCCAACAACGGCACGGCCATCACCAGCGTGGGCGACCGTGTCACGACCGTCGAGGGCAACCTGACCACCCTGGGCGGACAGATCAGCCAGACCACGACCAACCTGACCAACCTGCAGACGCAGATCGTCAACGGCACGACGGGCCTGGTGCGCCAGGACGCCGCCACCGGCGCCGTGACCGTGGCCGGCGCCACCGCCGGCTCCTCGGTCAGCATGGCCGGCACCGCCGGCTCGCGCACCGTGTCCGGCGTCGCGGCCGGTGCCGTCAACGCGACCAGCTCGGACGCAATCAACGGCTCGCAACTGGCCCGGACCGAAGCGAACGTGGCCGCCAATGCGACGGCGGTCGATGCAGTCACGGCCGCGGCGTCCCAGCAGGGCGTACGCATCGCCGCCCTGGACCAGCAGATGACGCAAATCCGCGGCGCCGGCCAGGAGTTGGCGCGCCATACCGCGGCGATCACCACGGACCATGCCAGCGACGTCAGCCGCGCGACCGTGGCCCAGGGCAGCCAGGGCAATGCCATCGGCTCGGGCGCCAGCGTCACCGGCCAGGGCGGCGTGGCCCTGGGCAACAACGCCAGCGCCAGCGCGGCGGGCAGCGTGGCGCTGGGCTCGGATTCGGTGGCGGACCGCGCCAACAGCGTGTCGGTCGGCAGCGCCGGACAGGAACGCCAGATCACCAATGTCGCGGCGGGTTCTTCCGCCACCGACGCGGTGAACCTGGGCCAGGCGCTCGATCTTTCCCGCCAGTCCGGCGGTCAGGCGGTGCAACGGGCCAATGCCTACACGGATAGCAAGATCGGCCAGCTGCGTTCAGAGGTCAACGCCGGCGTGGCTTCCGCCATGGCCATGGCCGGACTGCCCAGCGCCGCGATTCCGGGCAAGAACATGCTCTCGATGGCCGCGTCCACCTACGAGGGACGCTCCGCCATGGCGATCGGCGTTTCCGGCGTATCGGGCAACGGGGTGTGGGTCTACAAGGCATCGGGCTCCACCACGACGCGCGGCAAGCTCGGCGGCACCGTCGGCGCGGGCTTTCACTGGTAAGTCCCGCCGGATAGCCCGGGCCCGCCGGGCGCGGGCGGCGCGACTGCCGCCTGCGCCCGGCCCTGGCTCCATCTTGCCCAAGCCTTCCAGGTGTCGCTGAGACTGGTGCATATCGTCTTCAGCCAGGACCCGATGCGCGGGTGCTTTCTTCGCACGCTTCAATCCGTCCTTCGGATTCCGGCACCTTCCGCAAGACATTCAAGCGTCACTTCGACGCACCCCCTGCAACATACAGAAGGCAGCAATAGAAAATGGACACGGGACTGCTGACAGAATCCGCTGCCAACAACATAAGGCTGCGCAGGCGCGGCTATCGCCTGGAGAAGCCCGAGCCCATCCAGGCGTTGATGCGCACATACAACTGGACGCTGCTGCGCGCCTGGCGCAGCTGGCTCTCTTATTCGCAGGACGTCATGGCGATCCGTCTCGGAATGGCGCCGGCCACCTACGCTCAGCTCGAGCTCGGAACAATCTCTCTGTGCGAATGGACCGAGTCGGAGATCGCCTGCAGATTGGCCAGTCTGGCCCCTCCCCTGGATGCGAGACGCGCGGGGCACTCCGCATGGAGACTGCGCGCGGGGATTCCGGATGGCCTGCTGCCTTGAACATCCGGAAAGCGCCGGGCCATCCCTGGACAGGCTTGCTTCAATCGTGCGGAAACGCCTGGAACGCCGGCAACGCTTCCGCCTGATCGGAGAGCCGCGCCAGCCCGGGATGGCGCTGCGCGTCGACCGATCCCGGCAGCAAGGCCTGCGTGAACCTCCACGCGACCGCCGCCGTCACGGCGAACTGGCCGAGCTTCTTCAAGGGCAGCGTCGGCGTCCATGTCTTGTGCAAGGCGGTCTCGAGCGTGGCGTAGGCCGCGTCCAATTGGCCCTGCACGCGGGCCACCCAGGGCTCGTGCTGTTTCTCCGCCGGACGCAGATTGCGTTCATAGACGATCTGCACCGTCTTCTCGCAAGCCGCCAATGCCAGCCCGATGACGGCCGTGGCCTGGCGCCGCTGCTCCAGGGAATCCGGCATGAGCGTGCGTCCGCTGGCATGTTCGGCATAGTCGATGATGAGCGTGGAATCCATCAGGACCGTGCCATCGTCCAGCACCAGCGTGGGCGCCTTGACGACCGGATTGATGGCCTTGAATTCGTCGAAGGTGCTGAATACGGATAGCGGCAGGTGATCGAAATCGATGCCAAGCAGGCGCAGCGATATGGCGGTGCGCCGTACATAGGGGGAATCCAGCATGCCGATGAGTTTCACGTTGACTCCGGGTTGTGGGTTGCCTGGGAAGGCGTAGGGAATGCGCGGGCCGGGCCGTCGCATTTCAGCACCGCGCCGCGCGGCAGGCCACAGATTACTCCCAGGCCGGGTCGGCCGCCCTGCCCGCCTTCCCGCACCCGTTGGCAAACGGATGCGCCCGCGCTATTTCGCCCCTGGCAGCACCAGGTCATCCACGCGGTAGGTATGGAACTCGCTGGTGGACACTTCATCCAGCCGGCCGAATTTCTCCAGGAATACCGGATCGGAAAAGAACTCGTCCACCTTGTTCGCGCCGGAAATGGCCTCGATGTTGACCACGGTCTTGCCGTCGGTGCTCTTGGACAGATTGCTCCACAGGAAGCCCTGCTTGGTGCGGGCGACGTAGCGCACCACGTCCTGGATGGCGCTGAAGGCTTGCTCCTGCTTGCCGGGATGGGCATGGATGACGTTGACGATGAAGACGGTGGGCTGGGGGCCGGCAACGAAGGCGGCGACGTGCGGGGATGTCATGGTCTGGGTTCCTTGGGGGTGATGACGGACGGCAGTGTGCGCCCGGGAACCCGTTGGAAAAAGCAGCCGGCGGGCGCAACATTGTGGACAATTTCGTCCTGAATCAACCGCCTTGGCTTTCCCGCACGGCCGCCTGGACCGCCGGCCTGGCCTCGATGGCCTCCAGCCACCGGCCCACGTGCTCGAACGACGCGATGTCCAGCTGCAGTTCCTCGCTCGTGCGCAGCCACGAAAAGGCGGCGATGTCCGCGATCGAGTAATCCGGCGTGGCCAGATGGCGCGATTCGCCCAGCCGCCGGTCCACCACGCCCAGCAGGCGCAGCGACTCCTTGCGGTAGCGCTCGATCGCCTCTTCGTTGCCGCTCCGGGACCCATGCAGGAACCACCAGAGCTGCCCCAGCATGGGGCCGATGCCGCCGATCTGGAAATGCAACCATTGCTGCACCGCCAGCTGTCCGGCCAGCGTGTCCGGCTGCAGATGGCCGGACTTGTTGCTCAGGTACGAAAGAATGGCGCCCGATTCGAATACCGTCAGTCCGGCTTCGTGGTCGACGATGGCGGGAATCTTGCCGTTCGGGTTGATCTTCAGGTACTCGGGCCGCTTCTGCTCGCCCGCGCCCAGGTCCACGGGATGACGCTGGTGCGCCAGGCCCGCCTCATGCAGATAGATGCCGACCTTCAGGCCGTTGGGCGTATTGGCCGTGTAGAAGGTGATGGGATGTCGGTTTTCGGCTGCCATGGCGCGCTCCGGTTTGATTGCGTGAAATACTTGCCGCTACAATAGTTGCAAATGCAATTCTAATCAAAGCACGCACCGCCGTGTGCATCCGCCGAGCAAACACACATGTCCAGCCACACGCACAATGGGCCCCGACCTTCGGCCAGCACCCGCGCCGCCGCACAGGCGTGCCTGGCGCGCATGGCCGCCCGCCGTTCCGGCGCGGCGCATCAAGCACGGGAGTCGCCGGCCGCGATGGCTCGGGGACTGGCGCGCACGCTGCTCGCGGAAGCCGGGGACGCCAGCCAACTGTCGCTGGTCAAGGGCCCCGGCGCGGACGATGTGCCCGACGCGGGCCTCGCGGCGGCCTGGCCGCTGCGCTTCGGCGGCGCGGAGCCAGGCCATGAAAAACCGCTGCTGTATTTTTTGCGCGCCAGCGCCGCCAGCGCGTTGAGCGCGGCCTGCTGGGAAACGCAGGATCGCGGCATCATCCTGAACCTGGCGGAAACCACGCCGTCGCGCTGGACCAAGGGCGTGATGCCCGATGTGCCGGTCTGGCTCAATGCCTACCTGCCCTGCACGCCGTATGACCCGGCATCGGCCGACGAGGCCCGCGCGATCCTGCGGGGCGCGCTGCAAGCCCTGTATGTGGACGGTGACGCCGGCTGCTGCTACCTGACGCTGCATGGCGATGACGCGGGCGCGGATCCGCTCAGCGAGCCGGACGCGCAAGCCGCTTGGCGCGGGATGTACCGCATCGGCCCGGCGTCGGCCGACGCGCGGATCCGGCTGTGCGGCGCGGGCAAGGCCTTGTCGCGCGTGATCCAGGCGGCCGGGTGGCTGCGCCGTGACTGGGGCATAGACAGCGAGATCTGGAGCTGCCCCAGCTATACGCGCCTGGCGCGCGACGCCGGCGCCGCCGACCGCTGGAACGGGCTCAACCCCCTGATGACGCCCCGGACCTCGCATCTGGACGCCTGCCTGAACGGCGATGCGCGCCCCGTGCTCGCGATCACGGACTACCACCAGCCCATCGCCGGCCAGATCGGCGCCCATGTGCGGGCGCCTTTCGTGGCGGTGGGCGCCGACTCGCAGGCCCGCGAGCATGCCAGGCCCGCCGACGCGCAGTGGCTCGTCGCCATGGCGCTGCGGATGCTGGGCTGATCCGGTCGCGCAGTGCGCAGGCGGTCCGCTTGCGCACCGCCTGCCCTGGCCCCGCTCAGTCGATCGACGCGCCGGCGGTCTTCACCACCTTGCCCAGCCGCTCGTATTCCTCGGCGCCGAAGTCCTTCAGGCCGGCCCGCGTGGTCGGCGACGGAATGGCGCCGCGCGATTCCAGCATCTTGCGCACCTCGGGCTTCTGCAGCACCTGGTTGAGGGCGGCGTTGAGCTTGTCCAGCACTGCGACCGGCGTGCCCTTGGGCGCGTACAGGCCGTCCCAGGCGTAGAACTCGTAGCCCTTCACGCCCGCCTCGCTGACGGTGGGAATGTCCGGATTGGACGCCACCCGTTCCGGCGTGGTCACGCCCAGCGCGCGCAGCTTGCCGGCGGCGATCTGGCCCGAGACGTTGGGCATCACGTCGATCATGAACGAGATGCGGCCGCCCAGCAGGTCGGTCATGGCCGCGCCGCCACCCTTGTACGGGATGTGCATGACCTTGATGCCCGCCATCTGGTTGAGCAGTTCACAGGCCAGGTGCGACGAGGTGCCGTTGCCGGCCGAGCCGCAGGTCAGTTCGCCCGGACGCGACTTGGCGTAGGCGATCAGCTGCTCCAGGGTCTTGAAGCGTTCATCGGCGCTGTTCACCACCAGGGCCGCGGCGATGATGGTGAAGCGCGACACCGGCTCGAAGTCGCCCGGCGCATAGCCGGGACTCTTGTAAAGCCAGTGATTGGTGGCCTGCGTGCCGTTGGTGCCATATGCCAGCGTGTAGCCGTCGGGATTGGCGCGCGCGGCGATGGACGTGCCGATATTGCCGCCGGCGCCCGGCCGGTTTTCCACGATGATGGTCTGGCCCAGCTCGCGTCCCAGCGGTTCGGCCATCAGCCGCGCCAGCGTGTCGCCGCCGCCGCCGGCCGCGAAGGGCACCACCAGGGTGATGGCGTGGGTGGGCCAGGCCGGCTCGGCCTGGGCCGTACAGAACGCCAGCGACGCGCAGGCGGCGGCGACCGTTCCGATCAAGCTCTTGTAGGGTTTCAAGTTTGTCTCCTGTTCAATGGTAGCGCGCGCCCTGTGTAGTGGATATGTGGCGCGCGGGTTGCTGCGGGTATTCCTGGATCCGGCTTTCCTCAGACGAAACGGCAGCTGACGGCGCCCAGCGCGCCGTAGTCGACGTGGAAGGTGTCGCCGCGCTCGGCGTAGACCGGCCGCGTGAAGGAGCCGCTCAGGATGATCTGCCCGGCCTCCAGCGCCACATCGTGCTCGGCCAGCTTGTTGGCCAGCCAGACCACGCCGTTGGCCGGATGATTCAGCACGCCGGCCGCCAGGCCGGTCTCCTCGATCACGGCGTTGCGCGACATCATGGCGCCGACCCAGCGCAGGTCGGTGTCGCCGACCCGCACAGGGCGGCCGCCCATGACCACGCCGGCGTTGGCCGCGTTGTCGGCGATGGTGTCGAAGACCTTGCGCGGGCGCTTGGTGTCGGGATCGATCTGGTGCGAGCGCGCGTCGATGATTTCCAGCGCGGGAATCACGTAGCGCACGGCGTCCAGCACGTCGAACAGCGTCACGTCCGGCCCTTGCAGGCGGCGCTCCAGGATGAAGGCCAGTTCCACCTCGACGCGCGGCACGATGTAGCGGTCGCGCGGGATCTCGGCGCCGTCGCCGTACAGCATGTCGTCCAGCAGCGCGCCGTAGTCCGGCTCGTCGATCTGCGACGACAGCTGCATGGCGCGCGAGGTCAGGCCGATCTTGTGGCCGACCAGCCGCCGGCCCGCCGCGATCTTGGAGGCCACCCATTCACGCTGAATGGCGTAGGCGTCGGCGATGGTGATGTCGGGATGGTCCAGCGACAGCTGGCGCACCTGGCTGCGGCCGCGCTCGGCCTGGTCCAGGCGCTGCGCCAGCGCCCTGATGGTGGCGGAATCCATGGAAGGTTCTCCGGGATGATTGGGATTCGGTGACTGTGATGCAGTGGCTGTGATTCGATGGCTGCGATTCAGTGCCTGAGGCTCGACATCCGGCGCTCATTCGGGCGGCAGATGGCGGCGGCTGCGCTTGTCCTGCAGCCGCCAGCCCTGCGCGGTGGCCACCAGCGTGTCCTGGCATTCGCGGATCGCGACCAGCCGTGGCGCCCCGCCCTGCTCCGTCGGCCTGCTCTCATAGGCGGTCAGGAAATAGGCGACCGTGGCCCGCGATCCGTCCAGCGTGGCCAGCCGCAGATTGGTCACGACATGGCAGGTGGCGCGATCCGGCGCGCGGCCATTGAGCGCGTCCAAGATCTGCTCGCGGCCGGACAGCAGCCGTCCTTGCCGTTCCCAGCAGCCGTCTTCGGTCATCAGCGCGGCGGCGGCCTCGTGCCGGCGCGTGTCCAGCGCATGGAAAAACGCCAGCACGGTTTCTTCGCAGGCGGCCTTGGTAAGCAGGTGTTCAAGTTCCATTGCATGCTCCTTGCCCGGTTCCGGGGTCGCCATCATCCGATCTGGGCGCTGGCCAGCGGCGCATCGGACCGGCGCAGCAGCGCCGGATCCAGCACCGCGCCCTGCGCGATCCATTTACGCAGCTGGCGCAGTTCGCGCGCCGCGTTCACTGTCACGCCCGCCACGGCGCGGCCTTCCGCATCCAGCGCCACCGACAGCAGCGCGCGGGCATCCGCCTGCGGCCGCAGCACCTCGCTGGCCGCCAGCGCCGGAAAGCCGACGATCTGCACCATGGCGTCGTATTGCTCCGACCAGACCGCGCCGGTCGGCCGATACGCTTCGCCCAGGCCCAGCGCCGACAACGCCGCCGCCGTGCCCTGATCCTGCGCGTTCTGCCAGGACTCCAGCCGCAAGCGGCCGCCGCCGGGCCGCGCGGACACAGCCACGTCGCCGGCCGCGTACACGTCCGGCGCCGATGTGCGGCAACGCTCGTCCACCAGCACGCCGCGATCGCAGGCAATGCCGGCGTCGCGCGCCAGCGCATCGTTGGGCGTAAGGCCCACGCCCAGCACGATCGCATCGGCGGCGATCGAGGAGCCATCCGCCAGTTCCGCCACGGGCCGGCCATCGGCTGAACCGCCCACGGCGCGCAGGCCGGCGTTCAGCCGCAGCGCCACGCCGTTGGCCGCGTGCAGCGTCGCCAGATGCGCCGACACGCCCGGCTGCACGCTGCGCGCGCACAGCCGCGCCTCGCGCTCCAGCACCGTGACCTTGCTGCCGGACTGGCGCGCCGTGGCGGCAACCTCCAGCCCGATCCAGCCGCCGCCCACGATCAGCACATGCCGGTCGGGGCCCAGCCGGGCGCGCAGCCGCTCGGCATCGGCCCGCGTGCGCAGCACATGCACACCGTCATGGTCCACGCCCGGCAGCGCCGGCACCGTGGGCCGGCCGCCGGTGCAGAGAATCAGCTTGTCGTAGGCCAGCGCCTGGCCGGAGGACGTGTCCACCCGCCTGTCCGCGACGCGCAGCCGCAGCGCCGCGACGCCGGGCTCGAACTCGATGCCCATCGACTCCAGCTTGTGCGCGGCGAACAGCTCGGTGCTTTCCGCCAGGGCCTGGCCGGACAGCACCGCCTTGCTCAGCGGCGGCCGTTCGTAGGGCGCGTGCGGCTCGTCGCCCAGCAGCACGATGCGGCCGTCGTAGCCGCGGTCGCGCAGCGTGGTGGCGGCCCAGCCGCCCGCCT
Organism: Achromobacter sp. 1011791174; assembly: GCF_059760925.1. Classification (NCBI taxonomy): domain Bacteria; kingdom Pseudomonadati; phylum Pseudomonadota; class Betaproteobacteria; order Burkholderiales; family Alcaligenaceae; genus Achromobacter; species Achromobacter sp. 1011791174. Next base: position 16,586 of record NZ_JCBANH010000057.1, on the reverse strand, counting down.
GGCCGGCGCCGACGATGACGATGGCGCCGGCGTTCACGCGGCTTCCGCCTTCAGGTAGATGACATCGCCGTCCACCTTCACCTCGTAGCGGCGCAGGTCGGTCGTGACGGGCGGGCATTTCGGCTTGCCGCTGCGGATGTCGAACACGCCCTGGTGCAGCGGGCATTCGATGGTGCCGTCCTCGAGGTAGCCGTCGGCCAGGCTGGCGTTGCCATGCGGGCAGCGGTCCTGCGTGGCGCAGATCTCGCCTTGCAAGTCATAGAGACAGACACCCTCGCCGTCCAGCACGACGCGCAGGGTATTGGTGTCGGGCGAGATATCGCCCACTTGGGCCACGCGTTTCCAGGTTTCCATGCTCACAGCCCCATCGCCTTGCGGTAGTAGTCGTAGAACGAACGGATCAGCACCTCGGTCACCATGTAGTCGGCCGGCTCGGTGTCGCGGCCGCCCATTTCGACGATGCCGCGCGCTTCCGGGTAGCCGGTGACGCCGATCTGCACCTGGTTCAGCATCTCGCTGTCGTCCATGGACACGAAGCCGGCCGGCCCCAGCAGGTTGGCGTGCTTCAGGCGCAGGCGCGTCATTTCCTCGTCGTCGTCCTCGTAGCCGTAGTAGGTGAACACCAGCTCGTGCTCGGTGGGGCTGCGCGGAATGACGTGGCGCGTCTTGAGCGAATTGGCCTGGATGCCGAACTGCGCCGCCGGGAACACCCAGGCGCCGCCGACGCGTCCGCGATTGAACTCGGCGCGCGGCGTGACCGTCTCCAGGTCCAGCAGCTCCAGGTCCTCGCGGAAGCGGCTCATCTCGGTGGTGGCCTCGGTCTTCTTCTTGCCTTCGTTGTGCGACACCATCACGCTGTGCGCGCCGCCGCCGGTCGGAATGCACTCGGACTTGGAATCTGCGCGCCACAGGCCGAAGGTGATGTAGAAGGTGTGCAGCAGGGTCGCGTGGTACGGATCCTTCAGGTTCTCCAGGTACATCTTCCAGTTGCTGGGGATCAGCTGGCGGCTGTAGCCCAGCAGCTTGAGCGGCTTGCCCGGCAGCATGTGATCGATCTCCGCCAGCACTTCCGGACCGCAGTAGTCCTCGAAGCTGGGCGCGTCCTCGGCGAAGGTGGCCCAGACCGAGCCGCCGCGATTGACGCTGCGCAGCTTGCGGATGCCGTTCTGCTTGGGATCGAAGTCGCGCGGCATGCCGCCCTTGCCCAGCGCGCCGCGCCGGAACGGCACGCCCTGCAGATTGCCTTCCAGGTCATAGTTCCATTGGTGGTACGGGCAGGTGAAATCGGCCACCTTGCCGGTGTTCTGCCAGCAGATCTGCGCGCCGCGATGGGCGCAGCGGTTCTCCAGCACGTGGATATCACCGTTTTCACCGCGCACCATGATGACGGGACGGTTGCCGATCCAGTTGCGCTTGAAGCAGCCGGTCTCGGGCACTTCGCATTCCAGGCCCACGTAGTTCCAGGTCTTGCCGCCGAAGAACACGTCCATCTCCTTCTGGAAGATGGCCGGATCGGTGTAGACCCAGTTGGGGATGCGCGTATAGCCTTCCTTGGGCCAGCGGCGCTCGATATGGACGGGGGCCGCGGCGGGCGCTTCTTGCCGCGTGGCGGCGTCGGGACAGGTCATGACGGATTTCCTTGCGGCGGATTCAGATGGGGACGATGAGCGAGGTGCGCACGCGGTAGTTGTCGTAGACGCAGTCGCGGCGGCTGAACGCCAGCCCCTGCGGCGTCACGCGCAGCTCGTCCAGGTAGCGGCCGACCATGTTCAGCGTGGGCTCGCGGTCGGACAGCGACTCCATCACCGCGAAATTGGCCTGCGCGACGATGCGGTCGCCATCGACCTCAGTCACGCGCACGCCGCTGATGAAATGGCGCAGCGCGCGCGGCTCGAACATGGTGGTCTCGCGCAGCGCGGTGACGCGGTCGCGCACCATGTTCTTGTTCATGCAATAGATCAGCCCCAGCGGCAGGCCGGCGTCGTGGTTCTCGCGCGAGAGCACGCGGTAATGGCAGTCCTCGGTGAAGAAGTCGGGCCATTGCTCCAGCCGGTCCTCGTCCAGGCAGTGGGCGTAGTCTTCATAGAAATCCCGCAGGCGCGCGCGCAGCGCCGGGGCGTCGGAAAGCTCGGTCAGGGTCATGTCGGATCCAGGGTTCATGTCGGTGTCGGCGCGGCGGCGCTCAGGACGCGGCGGCCAGCTGCGCGCGGTTGCTCTCGAAGCCGCTCTGGCTGCCCAGCGCCAGGATGGGCTCCTGCATGCGCTCCTGCCAGATCAGCGATTCCATGGCGATCTGCAGCGGATGGTCCTGCACGGTCAGCGCGGACGTGGTCTCGGTGCCGGAATGGTGCGAGTGCATGGCCCAGCCCGGCGCCGACAGGATCAGGTCGCCGGCCTTCCAGTCCAGCCGTTCGCCGCTGACCTTGCTGTAGCCGTTGCCGCGCAGGTAGTAGTTGATGGCCGACGAGCTGTGGCGATGCGGCACGTGATGGTTGTCCGGCGGCGAGGACGAAATGGTGGCGAAGAAGCTGTGCGTGGTGCCGATGCGCCGCTCGGTGGCCGGGTTGTAGAGCACGAACAGGCGGCGGCCGTTGTAGCCACGCGCGATGTCCTCCACCGTCGGCAGGTGGCGCGAGACCTCGGCCCAGGGCCAGTGCAGCGCCTTGGATTCCAGCACGTCGATATCGATCAGCCACTCATAGCCCATCAGCCAGGCGCCTTCCGGCGTGATCTGCTCGCGCAGCGCCAGGTCGCGCGAGCGCGCGGCGCCCGGGGCGCGGGCCGGCACCGGCTTGGTGTTGGCGTCGGCTGGCGGCACGTCGCCCTCGAATTCCTCGACGTAGTGGATCTCCAGCTTTTCCAGCAGCGGCGCGTTGGAGTACGACAGGCGCACCCACGGTTCCTTGCCGTCGTTGCGGTAGGAATGCACCTGCATGGCGGGCGTGTTCCAGACGTCCCACCGGCCGGCGCGGATATCGCGGCCCGCCACGGTGGCAACGCCCTCGCCGCTGATACAGATCTCCAGCATGTTGGAGTTCTTGCGCAGGTTCCAGGTGCGCTCGCCGGGGTTGACCACGTTGATGGTCACGTCGGTTCCCGGCGCCAGGCCCAGGCCGGGCGCGCGCGCGTTCGGATGCACGATGAGGGAGGCGCGGCGGCCGTTGTCCGGCTTGGGCGCGTCGATCAGGCGGGCGATTTCCAGGTCGATCGCTTCCTTGGGGACCACGATGGACGGCCACTTGTCCTGTTCGCGGGGCGCGGCCCCGCTGACGTCGATGAACATGCTTGTCTCCTGTTGCCGCCGGCGCGCGCGCCGGCTGTCTCATTGATTGTTGGTGTCAGCCCTGCGCCAGCAGCAGGTTCTCGCGGGTCTGCGGCGGCAGCGCCACGCCCAGGCCGCGCGCCAGCGCCTGCTCGTACACCACCGTGGCCATCGCCAGGTCGGACAGGCCCATGCCCATGCCCTTGAACAGCGTCAGCCGCGCATCCGGGGCGCGCGTTTCGCCGGCCGCCAGCACATCGCTCAGCCGCGACACACCGGGCCAGGACGGCGCATCGACGCCGTAGCGCTCGCGCAGCTCGCGCGAACCGCGCCTGGCGTTCTCCAGGTCGTCGACCACCACGCGGTCGGCGCGTTCGAACACGTCCTGCGCGAACTCGGCCTTGGCCGGCAGGATCGCGCCCACCGCGTTCAGGTGGCGGCAGTCGGCCAACTGGGCCGCGTCCACGAAGGGTTCGACGGCGCGCGTGATCAGGGTCACGATCTCGGCATCGGCCAGCGCGTGCGCCAGCGTGGGGGATTCCTCGATCTCGAAGGCATAGCGGGCCGAGGCCGCCGCCACGAAGGCGCGGCGCTTTTCTGCCGTGGGGCTGTAGACGCGCACCCGCCGCAGTTCGCGCACTTCGGCCAGCGCCGCCAGCTGCGTCACGGCCTGCGGTCCGGTGCCGATCAGCGCGGCGCGGCTGGCGTCCTGCGGCGCCAGGGCGCGCGTGGCCACGCCGCTGATCGCGGCGGTGCGCAGCATGCCCAGCGCGCGCGCCTCGATCACCGCGCGCAGGAATCCGGTGCGGGCGTCGAACAGGCTGAACACCGAGCCGCCGCCGGCCTTGGTATGGACCCAGGTCTTGAAGCCGGCGTAGCCGCCCTCGCCCGTCTGCACCGAACCCAGCGCGTGCATGGAACTGCCATCGCCCCAGGTCGCCAGCGCCTTGGGCAGGTTGCGGGCCTCGTCACGACCCTGGGCCACCAGCATGCCGTGCAGCGCATCGATGGCGCGGCGCATGTCCAGCACCGAGACCACGTCGCGTTCCGTCAGGTACAGCAGCGCATCAGCCATGCGCGTCTCCTTGTTCTTGATGTGCAGGGGCGGGTTCGTCCGCCACCCGGTTGACCAGCGTGCCCACGCCGGGAATGTCCACTTCCAGCGTGTCGCCCACGGCCATGAAGCGCGGCGGCTTGCGGCTGGAACCCACGCCCTCCGGCGTGCCCGTGGCGATCACGTCGCCCGGCGACAAGGGGGTGAAGGCGCTGATGTAGGCGATCAGATCGGCGATGGGAAAAATCAGGTCCGAGACCTCGCCCTGTTGCAGGGTCTCGCCGTTCAGCCGCGTCATCACCCGCAGCCGCGCCGGGTCGCCGATCTCGTCGGCGGTGACCAGCCAGGGGCCCAGCGCGCCGCTGCGCTCGAAGTTCTTGCCGGGCGTGACCTGGGCGTTGTGCTTCTGGAAGTCACGCACCGAGTTCTCGGCCATGCAGGTGTAGCCGGCCACGTGCGACAGCGCGTCGCGCGCCGCGATGTGGCGCCCTGCCCGGCCGATGACCACGGCCAGCTCGCCTTCATAGTCGTAGCGGTCGGAGGCGCGCGGCTTCCACATGTCCTGGCCGTGGCCGACGAAGCTGTCGGCGTAGCGGATGAACAGCGAGGGATGCGCCGGCAGCTCGCGGCCGGCCTCCAGCACGTGGCGGCCGTAGTTCAGGCCCACGCACAGAATCTTGCGCGGGTTGGGCACGGGCGGCAGCCATTGCAGGCCCGCCAGGGGCGTACAGGGCATGCCGGCGCGGTCGGCCTCCCGGGCGATGCGCCCGGCGCCGTCCTCCAGCGCGGTCCGCAAGTCGGGCCACACGCCGGACAGGTCAACGACCTCCTCGCCGCGCACCACGCCCCAGGCCTGGCGGCCCCTCTGCTCGAAGCTCATCAGCTTCATCTTGTCTCCTGTCGGTTCGGACTGAAGGCATGCATCCGTACCCGGTTTTGCATGCAATCCTGGCTTTTTCTGACGCCCATCCGTTGTTTTTATAAATTATTGCATGCAATTTTGAGAAATCGCAAGGGCAGATCAGATACTTATCGACAGATTGCATGCAATTTCGCGGGTACACTGAATCCTTCCCCGACCACCCCAGGACCTTGCCGCATGGCCGCACAGATCGACAAAGTCATTTCCGAACTCCGCGACATGGTGCTGTCCGGCGCCCTGCAGCCCGGCGAGCGCGTGGTGGAGCTGCAGTTCTCGGCGCGGCTGGGCGTATCGCGCACGCCGCTGCGCATCGCGCTGACCGAGCTGGAAAAGGAAGGCCTGCTGGAACGGCTGCCGTCGCGCGGCTTTCGCGTGCGCGCCTTCACGGTGGACGAGATCGGCGACGCGGTGGACGTGCGCGGCGTGCTGGAAGGCATGGCCGCGCGGCTGCTGGCCGAGCGCGGCGCCCCGCCCGAGGTGCTGGCGCAGTTGGAGCAGGCGGTGGAAGAAGGCCGCCAGCTGCTGGCGCCGGCGCGGCTGGATCCGAACACCACGGTGGACGCGCGCGCATGGGGCCAGATCAACCGGCGCTTTCACGAAATCCTGTGCGAGGCCGCCGGCAACCGCGCGCTGCTGTCGGCGCTGGAACACAACAACAAGACGCCGCTGGCCGGCCCGGCCGCGCTGACGCTGCCGTCCACCCCCTCATTGCTGGAAACGCCCTTCGTGCTGCGCGCCCAGGCCGACCACGAAGACCTGCTGCGCGCCATCACCCGGCGCGAGGCGGTGCGCGCCGAGAACCTGATGCGCGAGCACGCCTACCGCAGCCGCGAGAACAAGCGCGTGCTGCTGGAATCGTTTCGCGGCGCGCTGGCCGCGCGGCCGCTGCTGGCGGACGCCAGCGCTTGAGATGAGCGTCCGGCTCGCGTCCCGGCTGGGCTACGCGGACCGATAGCCCGCCGGATTGCGGCTCTGCCAGCGCCAGGCATCCTGGCACATGCGGTCAAGATCAAGACTGGCCTCCCAACCCAGCAAGGCGCGGGCCAGTCCGGTCGCGGCATAGTAGACCGCCACATCGCCGGAACGGCGCTCCGTGAATTCATAGGGCACCTGCCGGCCGCTGGCGCGCTCGAACGCGGCGATGACCTCCAGCACGCTGTACCCGCGTCCGGTGCCCAGGTTGACCGTGAAGCCGCTCGGCCCGCGCTTGAGGGCCGCCAGCGCCGCGATATGACCGCGCGCCAGATCGACCACATGGACGTAATCGCGCACGCCGGTGCCGTCCGGCGTCGGCCAGTCGCGCCCGAACACGCGCAGCAAGGGCAGGCGTCCCGACGCCACGCGGGCCACGAAAGGCATCAGGTTGTTGGGAATGCCCGACGGGTCTTCACCGATCAGGCCGCTCTCGTGCGCCCCCACCGGATTGAAATACCGTAGCGTGGCAATGCGCCAGGCCGGGTCGGATGCGGCCAGATCGGCCAGGATCCGCTCGCCGGCAAGCTTGGTCTGCGCATAGGGGTTGGTTGCCGAAAGCGGCGCGGTCTCGTCCAGCGGCACCGTGGCCGGATCGCCATACACCGTCGCGGACGAACTGAACACCAAGGTCTTGACCTGCCGCGTCCGCATGACCTCAAGCAGATTCAGCAGGCTGATCAGATTGTTGCGATAGTAGGCCAGCGGCGTGCGGACGGAATCGCCCACGGCCTTGTGCGCCGCGAAATGGATGACGCCGTCTATGCGGTGCGCGTCGAACAGCTGCTCCAGCGTTTCAAGGGAACAGGCGTCGCCGCGCACGAAGGCCAGCTCGCCGCCGGCGATGCGGCGTATGCGCGCGATCGCTTCCGGATGGCTGTTGATCAGGCTGTCCAACGCCACGACCCGGTAGCCTTGCGCCAGCAGTTCCACGCAGGTATGCGAACCGATGAAGCCAGCGCCGCCGGTGACAAGAATCGTCTCGGTCCCAACCATGAGTCTGCTCCATGAGTGGATGCCCCATGCAGGACATCGCCCTTTCTTGGCCGGCAACCCGGTCAAGCCAGATGAAGCGATTATTGGCGCCGGACCAGGACGCCGAAAAGCCGCCAAAGGTAGCGGTTCCCGACCCATGCCCTAGGCCTGATGGACGATGCCTGGATCCTTCGCGCTAGGCCGTCCGGCTGACATGCGATGACGCCATCGGACGCCGGCAAGCCGCTACATGCGCACCCTCAGACCGTCAGCGGCAGCGCCCCGCCCCCGCGCCGGTACTGCGACGGCGCGCACAGCATGGCGCGCTTGAACGCCGTGCTGAAGGCGCTTTCGGATTCATAGCCCAGCGAAAACGCGATGGCGGAAATGCTCTCGTCGCCGCTGCGCAGCCGTTCGGCCGCCGTGTGCATGCGCCAGCGCGTCAGGTAGTTCATCACCGTGGTTCCCGCCAGCGCCTTGAAGCGCTGCGCGAAGACCGTGCGCGACACGCCGGCGACGCGGGCCAGCGCCTCCAGCGTCCAACCGCGTCCCGGTTCGGCGTGGATGGCGCCCAGCGCCGCGCCGATCCTGGGATCCGCCAGCGCCGACAGCCAGCCCGCCGGCGCGCCGCAAGACAGCGCGCCCAGGTGGATGCGCAGGATCTGCACCAGCATCAGATGGACCAGATGGGTCGATACCAGTGCGCCGCCGGGACCCGGACTACGCAACTCCGAGGCCAGCTGCTCCAGCGCCCAGCGCAGCACGGCGGCCTGCGGCGAAGCGCCCGGCACTTTGATCAGGGGCGGCAAGGCGTCGAACAGCAGCGCCGCGTGATGGCTGTCGAAGTTCACCTTGCCGCTGACCAGGAACTGCTCGCCGCCGCCGTTGTGGACGGCGATGCCGTCGCGCACCACGGCTTCCAAGAGATGGGAGGGGTCGTCCGGCGCGAGCGCCAGGTCCGACGCCATCACGAAGCGGCATCCCCGGTTCACCAGGAAGCAGTCGCCCTCGTCGAAACGGATCGGCGCGTCCTGCCCCGCCACCCTGCCCCAGCACGATCCGCGCAGGGCGGCGGCGAACTTGATGCCGTCGTGCGCAGGAAAAGCGAACGACCACTCGCCCGCCACGTCGAAACCCGCGTAAAGCTGGCTTTGCGGTTTGAGCAGAGAAAGCACGTCTGACAAAGGATCCAAGACAGATTCCGTACGATCAACAAAGAAATAACGACTTTAAAGCATGGATCGTTCCCAATCCAGCCCTTAAGCTCTGGCAATCCGGGGCGATTCGCCGGCCGCCCAGGCCGCCGGCCCGCCGCCCCGCCCTGTATACGGAGTTGATGGTCTAGATGCGCAATCCCTTTTCCTGTGCCGCCACCGGCGACTACGCCAGCTCGCCACAAGCCAGCGGCGGCCGCTTCCGCAACGCCACGCCCAAGCCCACCAAGGCGCCGGCGTCCAGCGCCCGCATCATGTGGGATTTCTTCTTCAACAAGCCGGCCAACACCACGCCGCCCGCGCCGGTGCCCGTGCACCCGCTGACGCGCGAGGCGCTGCGCCTGGCGCCGGACCGCAGCCTGTACCGGCTGGGCCATTCGACGGTGCTGCTGAGGCTGCGCGGCGGCTGGTGGCTGACCGATCCGGTGTTCAGCGAGCGCGCCTCTCCGGTGCAGTTCCTGGGACCGAAGCGCTTTCATGCCCCGCCGATTTCCCTGGCCGAGCTGCCGCCGCTACGCGGCGTGATCCTGTCGCACGATCACTACGACCACCTCGACCATCGCGCCATCAAGGCGCTGGCGAGCAAGACCGAGGTCTTCCTGTCGCCGCTGGGCGTGGGCGACCGCCTGGCCGCCTGGGGTGTGTCGGCGGACCGGATCCGCCAGTTCGATTGGTGGCAAGACGTCGAAATCGACGGCCTGCGCCTGACGGCCACGCCGGCCCAGCATTTTTCCGGACGCAGCCTCGCCGACAGCAATCGCACGTTGTGGTCGTCCTGGGTGATCGAGGACGACGAGCTGCGCGTCTTCTTCAGCGGCGACAGCGGCTATTTCGACGGCTTCGCCGAAATCGGCCGGCGCTTCGGTCCCTTTGACCTGACCCTGATGGAAACCGGCGCCTACGATCCGCAGTGGCCCTACGTGCACATGCAGCCGACCGAAACCGTGCAGGCCCACCAGGATCTGCGCGGCCGCTGGCTGCTGCCGATCCACAACGGCACTTTCGATCTGGCGATGCACGCCTGGGATGATCCGTTCCAGCAGGTGGTGGCGCTGGCCGCGCCGCGCGGCATCCAGGTCACCACGCCGATGATGGGCGAACGCATCGACATCGCCGCGCCGCACGCGGGCCAGCGCTGGTGGCGCCAGCCGCATGCCGCGGGCGCCGGCCAGCAACCGCGCATGGGCGATTCGCGCGCCTAGCGCCCCCCTCTCCCCCGCGCGACCCGGACCGCCACGCCATGGCGGTCCGCCCGTTTTCAGGCCAGGAATTGCCGGTAGGCCGGGTTGTCGGTTTCCTCGGAATGGGCGTAGCCCAGTTGCGCCAGGAAAGCGTCCAGCGCCGTCGCGTCCGCCGGCGGCGCCTGGATGCCGACCAGGGCCGAGCTGAAATCCACGCCCTGGTTGCGGTAGTGGAACAGACTGATGTTCCAGTTCGGCGCCATGGCCGACAGGAATTTCATCAACGCGCCCGGACGCTCCGGGAACTCGAAACGGAACAGACGCTCGCCCGTCGCCAGCGGCGAGCGGCCGCCGACCATGTAGCGGATGTGCTGCTTGGACAGCTCGTCGTGGCTCAGATCGCGCACGTCGAAGCCTTCGTCCTGCAGGGACCGCGAGATGTCGGCGGCCTCGCCCCGGCGCGCGATCTGCACGCCGACGAAGATATGGGCGCGGCGCTCGTCGGCGATGCGGTAGTTGAACTCGGTCACGTTGCGCTGCCCGATCACGGCGCAGAAGCGGCGGAAGCTGCCGCGCTCTTCCGGCAGCGTGACGGCGAAGGCCGCCTCGCGCGCCTCGCCCACGTCGGCGCGGTCGGCCACGAAGCGCATGCGATCGAAGTTCATGTTGGCGCCCGAGGTGATGGCCACCAGCGACCGGCCGCTCAGCCCTTCCCGCTCCACATAGCGCTTCAGGCCCGCCAGCGCCAGCGCGCCGGCCGGCTCCAGCACGCTGCGCGTTTCCAGGAACACGTCCTTGATGGCGGCGCAGACCGCATCGGTGTCCACCAGGATCACCTCGTCCAGGTACTCGCGGCACAGGCGGAAGGTTTCCTCGCCCACCAGCTTGACGGCGGTGCCGTCCGAGAACAGACCGACCTCGGCCAGATTCACCCGCTCGCCCGCGCGCAGCGATTGCGCCATGGCGCAGGAATCCTCGGTCTGCACGCCGACCACGCGCACCGCCGGATTGACGGCCTTGACGTAGGTGGACACGCCCGCCGCCAGGCTGCCGCCGCCAATGGGCACGAACACCACGTCGGGCGCCGACGGCATCTGGCGCAGGATCTCCATGCCCACCGTGCCCTGGCCGGCGATCACGTAGGGATCGTCGAAGGCCGGGATGAAGGTCAGCTCCTGCCGCCGCGCCAGCGTCTGCGCGTGGGCGTAGGCGTCGCTGTAGGAATCGCCGGCCAGCACCACCTCCACCGTCGGCCCGCCGTGGGCGCGCACCGCGTCCACCTTCACCTGCGGCGCGGTCTGCGGCACCACGATGGTGGCGCGCACGCCCAGCCGGGCGGCCGAGATCGCCACGCCCTGGGCGTGGTTGCCGGCCGACGCCGTGATCACGCCCCGGTCCAGCGCGGCCTGCGGCGTGTTGCGCATCTTGTTGTAGGCGCCGCGCACCTTGAACGAGAACACCGGCTGGTTGTCCTCGCGCTTCAGGTACACCGCGTTGCCCAGCCGGGCCGACAGGCCGCGCGCCGGTTCCAGCTCGGTTTCGCGGGCGATGTCATAGACGCCGGCGGACAGGATCTGGCGCAGATAGTCCAGCTGCGAGGGCTGGCCCTGGGCGAATCCGCCCGCGCCGGACGGGGCGGCGAGATCGGCGGAAACGGAGGAGAAAGCGGAGGAAACGGTGGCGGTCGGCGTGTCTGGCATGCGGGTTCTCTGTGTTTACCCGGAACGGCGGACACAAAAAACCCGCCTGTCTGGGCGGGTGGCTGTGACTGAATGCGGTCGCTGGCTAACCCACCATTTCGGGAATGATGGAAATAATAATCAGCGAGATGCTGGCGACGCGTGCATTCATGGGACGTACTTTCCGCCAAGCCCGACCGTTTGTCAAATGGACGCCCGGCGCCCGCGCCGCTGTCCTCCGAGCCTGCCACGGTATTACAATGTTCGACTAGTGACTGCGGCACCCACCTGGACGGTCGAGCAACTTGACCGTGACAAAGGCCGGGCGGCAGCCATGTTTGGCCACTCTCGACAACACTACCGGCTAGCGCCGCACAGCATGCCCAGGTCCGCGCCCAGCGCGAGGCGCCGGGCAGATTCAAGGATCATGTCTCTTACTCCGAAGATTATCTATACCTTTACCGATGAAGCTCCGGCGCTGGCGACCCGTTCGCTGCTGCCCATCGTCCAGGCCTTCGCCAAGTCCGCCGGCATCACCGTCGAAACGCGCGACATCTCGCTGGCCGGCCGCATCATCGCCGTCTTCCCCGACTATCTTGAAGAAAGCCAGAAGCTGGGCGACGCCCTGGCCGAACTGGGCGCGCTGGCCGTCAAGCCGGAAGCCAACATCATCAAGCTGCCGAACATCAGCGCCTCGATGCCGCAGCTGAAGGCCGCCATCAAGGAACTGCAGGCCCAGGGCTACAAGCTGCCCGACTACCCGGATTCGCCCGCCAACGACACCGAGCGCGACGTCAAGGCGCGCTACGACAAGGTCAAGGGCAGCGCCGTCAACCCGGTGCTGCGCGAAGGCAACTCCGACCGCCGCGCGCCGCTGTCGGTCAAGAACTACGCCCGCAAGCACCCCCACAAGATGGGCGCCTGGGCAGCCGACTCCAAGTCGCACGTGTCCCACATGAATGAAGGCGACTTCTACGGCACCGAGAAGTCGGCCCTGATCGCCGAAGCCGGCGACCTGAAGATTGAGCTGGCCGCCGCCGACGGCGCCGTCACCGTGCTCAAGGACAAGACCCCGGTCAAGGCCGGCGAGATCATCGACGCCGCCGTCATGTCCGTCGGCAAGCTGAAGTCCTTCCTGCAGGCGCAGGTGGACGACGCCCGCGCCAAGGGCGTGCTGTTCTCGGTGCACCTGAAGGCCACCATGATGAAGGTCTCCGACCCCGTCATCTTCGGCCACGTGGTGTCCGTGTTCTACAAGGACGTGCTGGCCAAGCACGCCGACGCGCTCAAGCAGGCGGGCTTCGACCCCAACAACGGCATCGGCGACCTGTACGCCAAGATCCAGAGCCTGCCCGCCGAGCAGCAGGCCGCCATCACCGCCGACATCGACGCGGCCTACAAGACGCTGCCCGCGCTGGCCATGGTCAACTCCGACCGCGGCATCACCAACCTGCACGTGCCCAGCGACGTGATCGTCGACGCCTCGATGCCGGCCATGATCCGCGACTCGGGCAAGATGTGGAACGCCGCCGGCGAACTGCAGGACGCCAAGGCCGTGATCCCGGACCGCTGCTACGCCGGCGTCTACCAGGCCGTGATCGAGGACTGCAAGGCCAACGGCGCCTTCAATCCGGTCACGATGGGCAGCGTGCCCAACGTCGGCCTGATGGCCCAGGCCGCCGAGGAATACGGCTCGCATAACAAGACCTTCGTCATCCCGGCCGCCGGCACCGTGCGCGTCACCGACGCCTCGGGCAAGGTGCTGCTGGAGCAGGCCGTCGAGGCCGGCGACCTGTGGCGCATGTGCCAGACCAAGGACGCCGCCGTGCAGGACTGGGTCAAGCTGGCCGTCACCCGCGCCCGCGCCACCAAGACCCCGGCCGTGTTCTGGCTGGACGAGAACCGCGCCCATGACGCGCAGGTCATCGCCAAGGTCAAGCAGTACCTGAACGACCACGACACCAGCGGCCTGGACCTGCGCATCCTGGATCCGGTCGAAGCCACCAAGTTCTCGCTCAAGCGCATCCGCGCCGGCCAGGACACCATCTCGGTGACCGGCAACGTGCTGCGCGACTACCTGACCGACCTGTTCCCCATCATGGAGCTGGGCACCAGCGCCAAGATGCTGTCGATCGTCCCGCTGATGGCCGGCGGCGAGCTGTTCGAGACCGGCGCCGGCGGTTCCGCGCCCAAGCACGTGCAGCAGTTCGTCGAAGAAGGCTTCCTGCGCTGGGATTCGCTGGGCGAGTTCATGGCCCTGGCCGAATCGCTGGATCACCTTGGCCGTACCTATAAGAACGCCAAGGCCCAGGTGCTGGCCAAGACCCTGGACCAGGCCACCGCCAAGTTCCTGGACGAGAACAAGTCGCCCGCCCGCAAGGTCGGCGGCCTGGACAATCGCGGCAGCCACTACTACCTGGCCATGTACTGGGCCCAGGCCGTGGCCGCCCAGACCGAGGACGCCGCGCTGGCCAAGCAGTTCGCCAACGCCGCGATGGAATTCGGTGAGCGCGAGACCCGCATCCTGGACGAGCTGAAGGCGGCCCAGGGCAAGCCCGTGGACCTGGGCGGCTACTACCAGCTGGACGAGGCCAAGGCTGTCGCGGCCATGCGTCCCAGCGCCACGCTGAACCAGATCCTGGCCTCCATCGGCTAAGCCTCTGCCCTGCCCGGCGATCCGCGTTGCGCGCGGATGCGCCAGCAAAGAGAACGGCGGTCCCGCGAGGGGCCGCCGTTTTTTTGTCCCGCTTCACCGCCCGGCCGCCTCCGATCCGGGTGCCCCGTGCCGCCGCCACGGCTGCCCAGGTCTACTTCAAATATTTTTACCCGGACATATTGATTTGATTATTTTGTCCGGGTAATATTTGCACCCGCCTGCCCGGCCAGATTGCGCGCCACTGACGCGCCGCCTCCCGGACAGGCGGACCAACCACTTCCCCACGGACCCATGACCTTCCGCCGGAACCCTTTCCGTCGCGGACAGGCCCCGTATCGCCCAAGGAAACGCGATGACCCAGGCAACCACCTTGCCTCCCTTGCAAGCCCCGCCCTTATGGAAAGCCTATCTGGCCATCCTGGCGCCCATGATGCTGACCAACACGCTGCAGGCCGCCGCCGGAACCATCGACGGCATCTATCTCGGCCAGATGATCGGCCTGGAAGCGATCGCCGCCGTCTCGGCCTTCTTTCCCGTGTTCTTTTTTCTGCTGGCCATCATCATCGGCCTGAGCGTCGGCGCCACCGTGCTGGCCGGCCAGGCCTGGGGCGCCCGCAATCCGACCCGCGCGCGCGCCGTCGCCGGCACGGCCCTGGCGCTGGTGCTGGCGGTGGGCCTGATCGTCAGTGTGATCGGCGGCCTGACCGCCCCCATGCTGCTCAAGGCCCTGGACACGCCGCCCGAGATCCTCGATGACGCCGTGCGCTACGCCCGCGTGATGCTGGTCGGCGCGCCGCTGATCTTCCTGCTGTGGCTGGCCACATCCATCAGCCGGGGCGTAGGCGATGCCGTCTCGCCCATGTGGGCGCTGATCCTGGCGACTGGCGTGGCGCTGTTGTGCACGCCCGCGCTGATCGCCGGCTGGGCGGGGCTGCCCAGGCTCGATGTCCTCAGCCCGGCCGTGTCCACGCTGCTCGGCTTCACGCTGGCGCTGGGCTGGCTGGCGTGGCGCTGGCGCCGCCGGGGCCATCCCCTGGCGCCCAATGCTGCCCTGCTGCGCGAACTGCGCTTCGACCCGGCGCTGACGCGCTCGATCCTGAAGATCGGCGTGCCGGCCGCCCTGCAGATGCTGACCATGGCGGCGGCCGAGATCGCGCTGCTGGGGCTGGTGAATCGACACGGCGCGCAGGCCACGGCGGCCTATGGCGCGGTGACGCAGCTGATGAGCTGGCTGCAACTGCCCGCGATGTCGCTGGGCATCAGCGCCACCATCCTGGCCGCCCACGCCATCGGCGCCGGACGCGGCCACCGGCTGGGCGCCATCGCCCGCACCGGGTTGATGATGAACGTGGCGGTGACGGGCCTGTTCGTCTGCGCCGCCTATGCACTGGCGCCCTACGCCATCGGCCTGTTCCTGAAGGACGGCGCCGCCGCAGCGCAGGCCGGCGAATTGCTGCGCATCGTGGCGTGGAGCGTGGTGGCGCTGGGCTGCGCGTCCGTGCTGTCGGGCGTGATGCGCGCCAGCGGCACGGTGCTCGTGCCCGCCACGCTGGGCGTGCTGGCCATCGTGGGCGTGGAACTGCCCGCCGCCTGGTGGCTGGACGCGCGCATCGGCCTGTCCGGCATCTGGTGGGCCTACGCCCTGGCCTTCATGGCGATGCTGGTCCTGCAGTCGGGCTACTTCATGCTGGGCTGGCGCCGCCGGACGCCGCAGCGCCTGGTCTAGCCAGCCCGGCGCCTGGCGTCAGCGCTGCTGCGCCAGGCGTCGCACCTGCAGCCATTGCAGCGCGACGGGGATCAGCGACAGGCCGATGATGATGACCGAGACCCAATGCAGGTTGGCCCGGACCCAGGGAATCGAGCCCAGCCAATAGCCGGCCAGCATCATCGAGCTGCACCAGACGACGCCGCCGACCACGTTGTAGGCGTAGAAGCGGCCGCGCGGCATCTGCGACAGGCCGGCCACGAAAGGCGCCAGCGTGCGCACGATGGGCACGAAGCGGGCGACGGTGATCGTCATGGCGCCGAAGCGCGCGAAGTATTCCCGCGCGCGCTCCATGTGCGCGGGCTTGATCCATCGGCTGTGCGCCAGCTTCTGGCCCCAGCGGGAAGAACCGATCGTGTAGTTGAGCGCGTCGCCGGCGATGGCGGCGGCCGTGATGATGGCGATGGAGGTCAGCGGATCGATGCCCGCCAGCCCGAGGAAGGCGCCCGCCGCGAACAGCAGTGAATCGCCCGGCAGGAAGGGCATGATCACCAGTCCCGTCTCGACGAAGATGATGAGGGCGATGATCAGGGTGCCCAGCACCCAGTTCTGCGCCAGCAGGGCCATCAGGCCGTTCTCGCTGGTCAGCCACGCAAACATTTCGGTAATGCTCATCAATGTAACGATCCCGTTTTCATGCCGGTCAGGCCAGCGTTATTTGCCTACTCCCCCCGGGGCCAGACGACTCCCGAGGAAGCGACAGGCCCTGGCGATCCCGCATCGCATGGCGCGCTGCCGTCTGCGCTGAAGGAAGGCGCGCCACGGCGCGGCGCACCCGCCTGAGCGAACGCGGCGCGGAGGCATTTCCGCGCCGGCGCATTATCACCCGGCGCGCGTCGAGTTTTCATTGAATTGGTGACCGACCGTAGCAGGCCGGGTGGCCGGGCAGACGCGGCGGGCGAAGCC
>NZ_JCBANH010000056.1:0-40319 GCF_059760925.1 Achromobacter sp. 1011791174 | reverse complement strand
CAGCGCGGACGTCCGCGCAAGAAACCAGCCACGCCCGCGACAGCCGGGGACACTCCTGAAGCGACGCCCACGCCTGTGACGCCTGTTCCCGGGTCGTCACACTAATCTGCCCCCATTTTTAACGCGCCGCCGGCCATGCCGCGCGGCGCGTTTGCTTTTCGGCGCCCATTCCACATCCGGCCCTGCGGATCGCGGGCCGGCGGCAGGCCACTGTCGCCGCCCCTTGGCGCAGGGGCAGGCTTGATCTGATGGATTATTGCCACGAATTCCGCCGGAATCGATGCCGAAAAACGTCCTTTTAAACAGGGACACATAATTGGCATTTGCACACTTACAGTGCAGAGCTGGCCTCCACTTTTTCCCTCATCCCTCACAAAGCCTTTATTCATGCGGGTCTTGATATGACCCCTAATATTTAACACGGCGAAACAATTAAATTAATCAAGGGACGCACCCTCAATATTTTTATTGCACCCTACCCTCACCAGGGGTATTGTCCTTCTCCTGCACTGCAACATTACGACGCAGGCCCACTGCGGAGCGCGCCATGCCCAAAGACACCTTGAACGATTCCTGTCGCACCCCCAAGGCGACCCCCATCGATGCCAGCCGCATCGGCCTGCCCGCCCCCCAGGGCCTGTATCACCCGCAGAACGAGCATGACGCCTGTGGCGTCGGCTTCGTGGCGCACATCAAGGGCAAGAAAAGCCACGCCATCATTCAGCAGGGCCTGAAGATCCTGGAGAACCTGGACCATCGCGGCGCCGTGGGCGCCGACAAGCTGATGGGCGACGGCGCCGGCATCCTGATCCAGATTCCCGACACCCTGTACCGCGACGAATTCAGCCAGCAAGGCATCGTGCTGCCGCCGCCCGGCGAATACGGCGTGGCCATGGTCTTCCTGCCCAAGGAAACCGCCTCGCGCCTGGCCTGTGAGCAAGAGCTGGAACGCTCGGTCCGGGCCGAAGGCCAGGTCGTGCTGGGCTGGCGCAACGTGCCGGTGGACGTGGACATGCCCATGTCGCCCGCCGTGCGCGACTGCGAACCCGTCATCCGCCAGCTCTTCATCGGCCGTGGCGCCGACGTCATGGTGCCCGACGCGCTGGAACGCAAGCTGTATGTGATCCGCAAGACCGCCAGCCACGCCATCCAGAACATGCGCCTGGCGCACGGCAAGGAATACTTCGTGCCCTCGGCCTCGGTGCGCACCGTGGTCTACAAGGGCCTGCTGCTGGCCGACCAGGTCGGCCGCTACTATCGCGACCTGGCCGACCCGCGCACGGTCTCGGCCCTGGCGCTGGTGCACCAGCGCTTCTCGACCAACACCTTCCCCGCCTGGCCGCTGGCCCACCCGTACCGCATGATCGCCCACAACGGCGAGATCAACACGGTCAAGGGCAACTTCAACTGGCTGCGCGCGCGCGAAGGCATGATGCAGTCGGCCGTGCTGGGCGACGACCTGAAAAAGCTCTATCCCATCGTCTACGAAGGCCAGTCGGACACCGCTACGTTCGACAACTGCCTGGAACTGCTGGTGAACTCGGGCTACTCGCTGGCCCACGCCATGATGATGATGATCCCGGAAGCCTGGGAACAGCACACGCAGATGGACGAAAGCCGCCGCGCGTTCTATGAGTACCACGCGGCCATGATGGAACCCTGGGACGGCCCCGCCGCCGTCGCCTTCACCGACGGCCGCCAGATCGGCGCCACGCTGGACCGCAACGGCCTGCGCCCGGCCCGTTATCTGGTGACGGACGACGACATGGTGATCCTGGCCTCCGAGGCCGGCACGCTGTCCATCCCCGAGAACCGCATCGTCAAGAAGTGGCGCCTGCAGCCCGGCAAGATGTTCCTGATCGACCTGGAACAGGGCCGCATCATCGACGACGCCGAGATCAAGCTGCAGCTGGCCAACAGCCGCCCGTACCGCCAGTGGATCGAGCGTCTGCAGATCAAGCTGGAATCGCTGCCGGCCCCGCGCCAGGCCCATGTGGCCACGCAATCGTCCGTCTCGCTGCTGGACCGCCAGCAGGCCTTCGGCTGGACCCAGGAAGACTACAAGTTCATCCTGGAGCCCATGGCCACGACCGGCGAGGAAGTGATCGGCTCGATGGGCAACGATGCCCCGCTGGCCGTGCTGTCGGACCGCGCCAAGCCGTTCTACAACTATTTCCGCCAACTGTTCGCGCAGGTGACGAACCCGCCGATCGACCCCATCCGCGAACAGCTGGTGATGTCGCTGGTGTCCTTCATCGGCCCCAAGCCGAACCTGCTGGACATCAACAACGTCAACCCGCCGCTGCGCCTGGAAGTGTCGCAGCCGGTGCTGGACTTCGCCGCCATGGCGCAGATCCGCGACATCGAGCAGGTCACGGGCAAGAAGTTCCGCAGCTATGAGCTGGACATCACCTATCCGGCCGCCTGGGGCCCCGAGGGCATCGAGGCCCGCGTGGCCGCGCTGTGCGCGCGCGCCGTGGACGCGGTGCAAAGCGGCTACAACATCCTGATCGTGTCCGACCGCCTAGTCGACGGCGAGCGCGTGGCCATCCCCGCGCTGCTGGCGACCTCGGCCGTGCACCAGCACCTGATCCGCGCCGGCCTGCGCACCAACGCCGGCCTGGTGGTGGAAACCGGCTCGGCCCGCGAAGTGCATCACTTCGCGCTGCTGGGCGGCTACGGCGCCGAGGCGATCCATCCCTACCTGGCGCTGGAATCGCTGGGCAAGATGAGCGATCCCGAAAAGGCCGTGAAGAACTTCGTCAAGGCCATCGGCAAGGGCCTGAACAAGGTCATGTCCAAGATGGGCATCTCGACCTACATGTCCTACACCGGCGCGCAGATCTTCGAGGCCGTGGGCCTGCAGAAGGCGCTGGTGGACAAGTACTTCACCGGCACCGCGTCCAACATCGAAGGCATCGGCATCTTCCAGGTGGCCGAGGAAGCGCTGCGCCAGCACCGCGCCGCGTTCGGCAACGACCCGGTCCTGGCCAACGACCTCGAAGCGGGCGGCGAATACGCCTACCGCGTGCGCGGCGAAGAGCACATGTGGACGCCGGATTCCATCGCCAAGCTGCAGCACGCCTCGCGCCAGAACAACTACCGCACGTACAAGGAGTACGCGCAGATCATCAACGACCAGAGCCGTCGCCACATGACGCTGCGCGGCCTGTTCGAGTTCCGCTTCGACCCGTCGCGCGCCATCCCGCTGGACGACGTCGAGCCGGCCAAGGAGATCGTCAAGCGCTTCGCCACCGGCGCCATGTCGCTGGGCTCGATCTCGACCGAGGCGCACTCGGTGCTGGCCGTGGCCATGAACCGCATCGGCGGCAAGTCCAACACCGGCGAAGGCGGCGAGGACGAGCTGCGCTACCGCGCCGAGATGCGCGAAGGCAAGAGCACCATCAAGGACGGCGACACGCTGGCCTCGGTGCTGGGCGCCGACCGCATCGAAGCCGACGTGCCGCTCAAGAAGGGCGACTCGCTGCGCTCGAAGATCAAGCAGGTGGCCTCGGGCCGCTTCGGCGTGACGGCCGAGTACCTGTCCTCGGCCGACCAGATCCAGATCAAGATGGCCCAGGGCGCCAAGCCCGGCGAAGGCGGCCAGCTGCCCGGCCACAAGGTCTCGGAATACATCGCCAAGCTGCGCTACTCGGTGCCGGGCGTGGGCCTGATCTCGCCCCCGCCGCACCACGACATCTACTCGATCGAGGACCTGGCCCAGCTGATCCACGACCTGAAGAACGTCAACGCCAAGGCCTCGATCTCGGTCAAGCTGGTGTCGGAAGTGGGCGTGGGCACGGTGGCCGCTGGCGTGGCCAAGGCCAAGGCCGACCACGTCGTGATCGCCGGCCATGACGGCGGCACGGGCGCCTCGCCGGTGTCATCCATCAAGCACGTCGGCACGCCCTGGGAACTGGGCCTGGCCGAGACGCAGCAGACGCTGGTGCTGAACCGCCTGCGCAGCCGCATCCGCGTGCAGGCCGACGGCCAGATGAAGACCGGCCGCGACGTGGTCATCGGCGCGCTGCTGGGCGCCGACGAATTCGGCTTCGCCACCGCGCCGCTGGTCGTCGAAGGCTGCATCATGATGCGCAAGTGCCACCTGAACACCTGCCCGGTGGGCGTGGCCACGCAGGATCCGGTGCTGCGCCAGAAGTTCCAGGGCAAGCCCGAGCACGTCGTCAACTTCTTCTTCTTCATCGCCGAGGAAGTGCGCGAGATCATGGCCCAGCTGGGCATCCGCAAGTTCGACGATCTGATCGGCCGCGCCGACCTGCTGGACATGCGCTCCGGCGTCGAACACTGGAAGGCCAGCGGCCTGGACTTCACCCGCGTGTTCCACCAGACCCAGTCGGACGCCGATGTGCGCCAGACCGAAGAGCAGGACCACGGCCTGGCCGGCGCGCTGGACCACCAGCTGATCGAGCGCAGCAAGCCCGCGCTGGAACGCGGCGAGAAGGTGTCGTTCATCGTGCCGGTGCGCAACCGCAACCGCACCATCGGCGCCATGCTGTCCGGCGCCGTGGCGGCGCGCTACGGCCACGACGGCCTGCCCGACGACACCATCCACATCCAGTGCAACGGCACCGCCGGGCAGAGCTTCGGCGCGTTCCTGGCGCACGGCATCACCATGGACCTGGTGGGCGAAGGCAACGACTACGTGGGCAAGGGCCTGTCCGGCGGCCGCATCATCGTGCGCTCGCCCAATGACTTCCGCGGCTTCGGCCCCGACCACATCATCGCCGGCAACACCGTGCTGTACGGCGCGCTGGCGGGCGAGGCCTTCTTCAACGGCGTGGCCGGCGAACGCTTCGCCGTGCGCAACTCGGGCGCGGCCACCGTGGTGGAAGGCACCGGCGACCACGGCTGCGAGTACATGACGGGCGGCACGGTCGTGGTGCTGGGCGCCACCGGCCGCAACTTCGCGGCCGGCATGTCCGGCGGCGTGGCCTACGTCTGGGATCCGGAACGCACGCTCAAGCAGCGCGCCAACCTGTCCATGGTCGAACTGGAAGCCGTGGTGCCGCACGCCGAGCAGCAAGCGCAGAACGGCATCGACACCTGGCACAGCGCGCAGCGCGGCGGCGAGCGCGAGACTGACGAGACCATCCTGCGCCGCCTGGTGGAAGACCACTTCCGCTACACCGGCAGCTTCCGCGCCCGCGAGATCCTGGGCGACTGGGAAGCGGCGCGCGGCAAATTCGTAAAGGTCATGCCGACGGACTACCGCCGCGCATTGGGTGAAATGTGGCGTGCAGCCAACCCGCAACAACTGGCTGCGTGAGGGAAATCATGGGAAAGATCACCGGATTCATGGAATACCAGCGCCTGCAGGAGGCCTCCGAGGCCCCGCAGAAGCGGCTGAAGAACTGGCGCGAGTTCGTGCTGCACCTGAACGACGACCAGGCCAAGCAGCAGGCGGCGCGCTGCATGGACTGCGGCATCCCGTTCTGCAACAACGGCTGCCCGGTCAACAACATCATCCCGGACTGGAATGACCTGGTGTACCGGCAGGACTGGCGCCGCGCGCTGGACGTGCTGCACTCCACCAACAACTTCCCGGAGTTCACCGGCCGCATCTGCCCGGCGCCGTGCGAAGCCGCCTGTACCCTGAACATCAACAGCGACGCGGTCGGCATCAAGTCCATCGAGCACGCCATCATCGACAAGGGCTGGGCCGAGGGCTGGGTCACGCCGCAGGTGCCGGCGCGCAAGACCGGCAAGAAGGTCGCGGTGGTGGGCTCGGGCCCGGCCGGCCTGGCCTGCTCGCAGCAGCTGGCGCGCGCCGGCCATTCCGTGACGCTGTTCGAAAAGAGCGACCGCATCGGCGGCCTGCTGCGCTACGGCATCCCCGACTTCAAGCTGGAAAAGCACCAGATCGACCGCCGCATCTCGCAGATGGAAGCCGAAGGCGTTGAATTCGCGCCGTCGACCTACATCGGCAATCCCAGCGACGCGGCCGCCGACGGCCTGACGGTGCGCACGCCCGAATCGCTGATGGCCGAGTTCGACGCCGTCGTCATGACCGGCGGCTCCGAAACCCCGCGCGACCTGCCGGTGCCGGGCCGCGAGCTGTCGGGCGTGTACTACGCCATGGACTTCCTGCGCCAGCAGAACAAGGCCGTGGCCGGCGACCGCCTGACCAACCAGACGCTGGCCAAGGGCAAGCATGTGGTGGTGATCGGCGGCGGCGACACGGGCTCCGATTGCGTGGGCACCAGCAACCGCCACGGCGCGGCCTCGGTCACCCAGTTCGAGCTGATGCCGCAGCCGCCCGAGTCCGAGAACAAGAGCATGACCTGGCCCTACTGGCCCCTGAAGCTGCGCACGTCCTCGTCGCACGAGGAAGGCTGCGAGCGCGACTGGTCCGTGACCACAAAGCTGCTCAAGGGCAGCAACGGCAAGGTCGAGAAGCTTGTCGGCGCGCGCGTCGAATGGTTCAAGGACGAAGCGACCGGCCAGATGAAGATGCGCGAGGTCGAAGGCTCGGAATTCGAGATCAAGGCCGACCTGGTGCTGCTGGCCATGGGCTTCGTATCGCCGGTGCAGACCGTGCTGGACGCCTTCGGCGTGGACCGCGACGCGCGCGGCAACGTGCGCGCCAACACCGACGACTACCGCACCAGCGTCGAGAAGGTGTTCGCCGCCGGCGACATGCGCCGCGGCCAGTCGTTGGTGGTCTGGGCCATCCGCGAAGGCCGCCAGTGCGCGCGCTCGGTGGACGCCTTCCTGATGGGATCCAGCGACCTGCCGCGCTGATCGGCCGGGACCGGCCTGCACGGCCCCCACGCCGCCCCGCGCCGTCCAGGCGCGGGGCGGCGTTTCATTTGCGCGCCTGCCCCCCCAAACCGCGCGCGCGATCCGCGCGGGGCAGCGCGCCGTGTTGCGGCGCGACCACGCGATTCCCGACATCCCGGTAGGGTTTGATTCCTGTCAAGCCTGCCGGCGCCAGGGTTTGAGAACCTGTCGTCTCACCCCACGGAAAGATCGGAGAAGAAAATGTTTTCGAAGCTCGGGCGCGTCCGCGCCACCGCCATCGCCGGCCTGCTGGCCGCCGGCGCCTTCGCCGTCCCCGCCCATGCCCACGAGGCCGGCGATGTGCTGCTGAAGGTCGGCGTCACGCAGGTCCGCCCCGACTCCAACAACGGCAGCGTGCTCAACGGCGGCGTCAAACTGGACGTGAACAACAACGTCCGTCCCAGCTTCACCGTGACCTACATGGCCACGCGCAACATCGGCATCGAACTGCTGGGCGCCTGGCCCTTCCAGCACGACATCAGTGGCGGCGGCCTGGGCAAGATCGGCTCGAGCAAGCAACTGCCGCCCACATTGAGCCTGCAATGGCACATCCTGCCGGACAGCATGGTGCAGCCCTACATCGGCGTCGGCCTGAACTACACGCACTTCTTCGACACCAAGGCCGAAGGCGCGCTGGACGGCTCGAAGCTGAAGCTGAAGGATTCGTGGGGCGTGGCCGCGCAACTGGGCGCGGACATCAAGATCAGCGAGCGCTGGTTCATGAACGCGGACATCCGCTACATCGACATCAAGTCGAAGGTCAGCCTGAACGGCGAACGCATCGGCACCGCGAAGATCAACCCGTGGGTGGCGACGCTGGGCGTCGGCTATCGCTTCTGATCGGGACGCACGCATCAAGCAAGAACGCGCGGGCCACATGCCCGCGCGTTTTTTTTGGCGCTCGCAGCATGGCCGTCGCGCGACCGCCTGACGCCTCAGGCCGCCAGTTGATCGCGCAGCGCCTGCACCGCCGGCGTGTCGTCATCGGCCCGCCACACCAGCCGGGTGCGCGCGGCTCCGTACTTGCCCGGCAGGTCGCGCACCCGCAGCGCGGTCTGCCCGCCCAGCACATCCAGCACGGAGCGCGGCACGATGGCCACGCCCGTACCGGCCGCCACGCAGGCGACGATCGCGTGATAGGACGCGAACTCCATCACCTTGCCCGGCGCCACGCCTTCGCGGCCGAGCCAGGACTCCAGGATGCGGCGATAGGAACAGCCGGACGCGAAGGCGATCACCGTGTGATCGGCCAGCGCCCGCGCGTCGGCGATCTCGGGCCAGGCGCGCGGCGAAATCAGGACCAGCGTTTCGGCGAAGGCCTCGGTTGACGCCAGTCCCTCGGCGGGAAAGGGCTCGGCCACGAAGGCCGCTTCGAGTTCGTAGTCGCGCACCTTGGCCGCCAGCGCGGCCGAGGTGCCCGTGACCAGCTCGATGCGCACCTGCGGCCAGGCCGCGTGGTAGGCCGCCAGCACCGGCGGCAACCGGGCCGCCGCCGTGCTTTCCATGGTGCCCAGGCGCAACGTGCCGCGCGGCGCGCCGTCGCGCACGGCCTGCTGCGCCTCGGCCGACAACCGCAGCAGGCGGTCGGCGTAGGACAGCAGCACGCGGCCCTGGTCCGACAGCACCAGGCGCCGGTTCTGGCGGCGGAACAAGGGCGCATCCAGTGCAGCCTCCAGCTGCTTGAGCCGGGTGGACACGTTGGACTGCACACGGTTCAGCTGGGCGGCCGCGCGCGCCACGCCACCTTCATCGGCCACCGCCTTGAAAATCTGCAGTGCGTCCAGATCCAAATTTCTCATTTAAAGAACCTATGTTCTTAATAATTCACTATTCAAGATATTAGTACAGTCGTAGAGTGGGCTCATGTCAAGCCATGCCCAGCCCCTCGTCCCCGCTCGCAGCGCCGTCAGCCTCGCCTGGCCGGCCGCGCTGGCGCTGGCCGCGCTGATGGGCATCGGCCGCTTCGCCTTCACGCCGGTCTGGCCGCTGATGGCGCACGACGCCGCGCTCTCGCTGGAACAAGGCGGCTGGCTGGCCTCGGCCAACTACGCGGGCTACCTGCTGGGCGCGTTGATCGCGGCCGCGTGGCCGCCGCGCCGGCCGCTGGCCGCGCTGGGCGCCAGCCTGCTGGCGGTGGCGGCGCTGACCCTGGCCATGCCGCTGCCCCACTCCGTGGCGGGCTGGGCCGCGCTGCGGCTGGCGGCCGGCTGGGCCAGCGCGCTGGGCTTCATCTGCGTGGCCTCATGGCGGCCCGCGCGGGCCGGCGACCCGATCGAGCCGGCCGCGTCCGCCGTGGTCTATGCGGGCGTGGGCGCCGGCATCGCGGCGACCGGGCTGGCCTGCCTGGCCCTGATGGCGGCCGGCGCCACGGCGGCGCAATGCTGGGTGGCGCTGGGCGCGCTGGCGCTGGCCTTGTCGATGGCCGCCTGGCCCAGACTGCGCGCGGCGCTGCCGGCCACCGCCGCGTCCGCCCGCCCATCCCACCGGGAACCGCTGCCGCGCGGCATGGCGGGACTGGCGCTGCACTATGGCGTGTTCGGCATCGGCTACATCATTCCCGCCACCTTCCTGCCCGCCATGGCCAAGGACGTCATGCCCGATCCGGCGGTGTTCGGCTGGGCCTGGCCCCTGTTCGGGCTGGCCGCCGCGCTGTCCTGCCTGATGGTGCCTAAGCTGGCGCGCCGGCACGGCGAGATCCGGATCTGGCGCGGCGCGCAGGCGGCGATGGCGCTGGGCATGGCGGTGGCGGCGCTGCGGCACGACCTGGCCGCCGTGATCGTGGCGGCGCTGCTGGTGGGCGGCACCTTCATGGTCATCACCCAGGCCGGCATGGTGGCGGCCCGGCGCCTGGCGGGCGCGGCCGCGCCCCGTGCCGCCGCCCTGATGACGGCGGCCTTCGCCGCCGGCCAGATTGTCGGCCCGCTGCTGGCCGCCTGGACGGCGCGGCTGGGCGCCAGCCTGCCGCAGACGCTGGCGGCGGGCGCGGCGCTGCTGGCGCTGTCGGCCTGGGGCTTGGGGAAAATCACGGCCGCGCGCGGCAGCGCTGGGCATAATGCAGTCGACCCAAGGGGCAATGCCCCCTGAGGCCGCGCTCATTATGAAAGAGGAGTCCCCAGCATGAAACCGTTGCGCCCCCTGATCGCCGCCCTGGCCACCCTCGCGGCCGTCGCCGCCCCGTGCAGCCAGGCCCACGCCCAGGCCGCCGACTGGCCCGCCAGGCCCATCACCATGATCGTGCCCTATGCGCCGGGCGGCTTCGCCGACACCCGCGTGCGCCTGCTGGCGCGCAAGCTGGGCGAATCGCTGGGACAACCCGTCGTGGTCGAGAACAAGGCCGGCGCCGGCGGCGTGGTCGGCACCAACCTGATCGCCAAGGCCCAGCCCGACGGCTACACCATCGGCACCGGCAACCTGGCGCCGATGGCGGTGAACCCGTCGCTGATGAAGGAAATGCCGTACAACCCGCAGAAGGACCTGGCGCCCGTCATCCTGATCGAGAACAGCCCGCTGGTGCTCAGCGTCAACAATGAGCTGCCGGTCAAGACGCTGGCCGACCTGATCGCGCTGGCCAGGAAGCAACCGGGCAAGCTGTCGTTCGGCTCGTCCGGCGTGGGTGGCGCGCACCACCTGTCCGGCGAGATGTTCCGCGAGCAGGCCGGGATCGACATCGTGCACGTCCCGTACAAGGGCGGCAGCCTGGCCGCGACCGACCTGATGGGCGGCCATATCTCGATGATGTTCGAGATGGGTTATTCGGCGCTGCCGGCCATCCAGGGCAAGAAGATCCACCCGATCGCGGTCACCTCGGCCAGGCGCCTGGCCGTGCTGCCCGACGTGCCGACCATGGCCGAATCGGGCCTGGGCGGCTTCGAATCGTATAACTGGCAGGGCATCGTCGCCCCGGCCGGCACCCCGGCGCCCATCATCGCCAGGCTCAATGCGGAGTTCAACCGCATCCTGAAGGAACCCGAAGTCCAAAAGGCCATCGCCGACACCGGCAGCCAGGCCGGCGGCGGCACGCCCGAGGACTTCGCCGCCTTCATCAAGAGCGAAACCGGGAAGTGGGCCCACGTCATCAAAGCTGGAAACATCCAGCTCCAGTAACCCACGCCCCAGGAGCGCGCCATGACATCCCGCCTTTGCGAACGACTTGAACTCGACCAGCCAGTCATCCAGGCCCCCATGGCCGGCGGGGCCACCACGGTGGCGCTGGTGGCCGAATCGTCGCGGGCGGGCGTGCTGGGCTCGCTGGGCGCCGCCTACCTGAGCGCCGCCCAGATCGAGCAAGCCGCCGGCGCGATCCGCGAGCGCACCGACCGTCCCTACGCCATCAACCTGTTCGCGTCCGTGCCGGATCAGCCCTATCGGGGCGACGGCGCGCGCCTGCTGGCGCTGATGGCGCGGTATCACGAGCAACTGGGACTGGACGCGCCCGCCATGCCCGGCCCGCAGGCCGATCCGCTGGCGACGCAGATCGAAGCCGTGTTGCGCGCGCGGCCGGCGGTGTTCAGCTTTACCTTCGGCCGCATCGCGCCGGAGGTGCTGGCGCGGTGCCGCGAGCTGGGCATCCTGACGGTGGGCACGGCCACCACCGTGCGCGAAGCGGTGGCGCTGGAACAGGACGGCGTGGACGCCGTGGTGGCCCAGGGCTATGAGGCCGGCGGCCATCGCGGCACTTTCCTGGACGATTTTGACCAGTCGCTTATCGGCACGCTGGCGCTGGTGCCTCAGGTGGCCGACGCGGTCTCGGTGCCGGTGATCGCCTCCGGCGGCATCATGGACGGCCGCGGCATCGCCGCCGCGCTGGCGCTGGGCGCGCAGGCCGCTCAAATGGGGACGGCTTTTCTGTCCACCGAGGAATCCGGCATCTGCGACGCCTACAAGGCCGCGCTGCCCGCCTCCCGCTCCGAGCAGTCGCGCATCACCCGGGCCTTTTCCGGACGGCCGGCACGCGGCATCGCCAATGCATTCATGCGCGACATGGACGCGAATCCGTCCGACATCCTGCCCTATCCGTTGCAGAACGCCCTGACGCGGCCCATGCGCAATGCCGGCGGCCGCGCCGGCGATATCGACGTGCTGTCGTTGTGGGCGGGCCAGGGCGCGCCCATGGCGCGGCGCGAGAGCGCCGCCGAGCTGGTGCGCCGGCTGGCCATTGAGACCGCCGCGGCCCAGGCCCGGCGCTAATCCGGGACCGATTTCCGGAAGGGCCATGCGCCGGGCGGCCGCCGCCTCGCCCCACGGATTGTCCCTGATTGTGAAAAGACTGTTCCACTCGTTGCCTAGCAGATTGTGATCACAAATCGTCGGGATACAATGGCCCCTCGCCGCCGGTTACAGATCCGATTTCCTGTCCCGGCATATGAGTAACAGGGCGCTTCCCGACGCAGCCTGTTCTGCCAGCGCTGCGGCCCCTTGCCCGCGCCGGACGGACTGGCCGGCAAGCACCGCCGCCGAAACACCCTTTCGTTGCCCATGTCCGCTCACACCCGCAGCACCCCCGAATTCGCCCTGCGCCTGGAGGGCGTCGCGCTCGGCTACGGTGAATTCACCGTGCTGCGCGACATCTCCATGGACGTGCGGGCCGGCCAGGTCGTCGCCATCATGGGCGGCTCCGGCTCGGGCAAGACCACGCTGCTGCGCGCGGCCACCGGCCAGCTGATCGCCCAGCGCGGCACCGTCCAGGCTTTCGGCCAGGACATCGCCGCCGTCGACGCCGCCGGAATGCAGTCGTTGCGCAAGCGCATGGGCGTGCTGTTCCAGCAGGGCGCACTGTTCACCGACCTGAACGTCTTCGAAAACGTTGCTTTTCCGCTACGCGAGCACACCCGGCTGAGCGAGGCCGAACTGACCGAGCGCGTGCTGGACAAGCTCGACGCCGTCGGCCTGCGCGCCGCTGCCCACCTGAAGGTCGCCGAGGTATCCGGCGGCATGGCGCGCCGGGTCGCGCTTGCACGCGCCGTGGTGCTGGAGCCCGAGCTCATCCTGTATGACGAGCCCTTCGCCGGCCTGGACCCGATTTCCATGGGCATCACCGCCCGCCTGATCCGCGACCTGGCCGACCGCCTGGGCTGCGCCTCGGTGCTGATCACCCACGACGTGCAGGAATCCTTCGCCATCGCCGACCAGGTCTATCTGGTCGGCCAGGGAGAACTCAAGGCCGCCGGCACCCCGCAGATCCTGTCGCAATCGCAGGACCCCTACGTGCAGCAATTCCTCAAGGGCGAACCCGACGGCCCCGTCGCGTTCCAGTACCCCGAAACACCGGCCTTCAAGAAATGGCTGGCGCAACAACAGGGGCGCAAGGCATGAGCGGCAAGACCAATCCCATCAGCGCGCTGGGCGGCTGGATCCGGGGCCAGATTTCCGGTATCGGCTACTTCACCCGTTTCTTCCTGGGCCTGCTGGGGCGCAGCGGCATCGCGTTCTCGCGCCCGCGCCTGGTATCGCAGCAGATCCACTTCATCGGCAATTACTCGCTGCTGATCATCGCCGTGTCCGGCATGTTCGTCGGCTTCGTGCTGGGCCTGCAGGGCTATTACACGCTGAACCGCTACGGCTCGTCGGAAGCGCTGGGCCTGCTGGTGGCGCTGTCGCTGGTGCGCGAGCTGGGGCCGGTGGTCACGGCGCTGCTGTTCGCCGGCCGCGCGGGCACCTCGCTGACCGCCGAGATCGGCCTGATGAAGGCCGGCGAACAGCTGTCGGCGATGGAAGTAATGGCGGTGGACCCGATGCGCCGCGTGCTGGTGCCGCGCCTGTGGGGCGGCATCATCGCCATGCCCATCCTGGCGGCGGTGTTCTCCATGGTGGGCATCCTGGGCGGCTGGGTGGTCGGCGTGCTGATGATCGGCGTGGACCCCGGCGCCTTCTGGTCGCAGATGCAGAACGGCGTGGACGTCTGGAACGACGTGCTCAACGGCGTCATCAAGAGCCTGGTGTTCGGCGTCACCGTGACGCTGGTCTCGCTCTACGAAGGCTGGCAGGCCAAGCCCACGCCCGAGGGCGTGGCCCGTGCCACCACACGCACCGTGGTGGTGGGATCGCTGGCGGTGCTGGGCCTGGATTTCCTGCTTACGGCCTTGATGTTTGGAAACTGATACGGATTGATCATGTCACGCGAAAAAACCGACTTCTGGGTAGGCCTGTTCGTACTGCTGGGCGCGGCCGCGCTGGCGTTCCTGGCGTTGCGCGCCGGCAACCTGAGCGCCTTCTCCTTCGCGCCCACCTATACCGTCACGGCGAACTTCGATAACGTGGGCGGCCTCAAGGTGCGCGCGCCCGTCAAGAGCGCCGGCGTGGTGGTGGGGCGGATCGCCGGCATCTCCTTCGACGACAAGACCTTCCAGGCGGTGGTGTCCATCAACCTTGAGACGACCTACAAGTTCCCCAAGGACTCGTCGGCCGCCATCCTGACGTCCGGCCTGCTGGGCGAACAGTACCTGGGCCTGACGCCGGGCAGCGAGGAAGAGAACTTTGCCGAGGGCGGCAAAATCCGCTATACCCAAAGCGCCGTCGTGCTCGAGCAGCTGATCAGCAAGTTCCTCTACGGATCGGCCGAAAAGCAAGGCTCGGGCGGCGCCCAGGAACCGGCCAAGACGCCCGCGAATTAAAGACTAACCGGCGCGCGGTATTGCCTGCCGCACAGCCGTCGCTTATAAGAAAATATTGATAGGGATGCCCTGATCATGAACACGCACGCTCTTTCCCGCATCGCCACCGTCGCGGCCGCGGGCGCACTGATGGCCGGCTGCGCCGCGCCCAAGAACCCCGATCCGCGCGATCCCTGGGAAGGCTTCAACCGGGGCGTCTACAAGTTCAATGATTCGGTCGACCGGGTGGTCTTCAAGCCCGTCGCCCAGGCCTACACCTACGTCACGCCGCAGCCGGTGCGCAGCTGCGTGCACAACATCTTCAGCAACGTCGGCGACCTCTGGTCTGGCGCCAACAGCATGCTGCAGGGCCGTGGCCACGACTTCGTCAACACGCTGGGCCGCTTCCTGTTCAACACCACCATGGGCGTGGGCGGCTGCTTCGACGTCGCCTCGGCCAACGGCGCGCGCAAGATCCCGAACGACTTCGGCACCACGCTGGGCGTCTGGGGCATCGGCCAGGGCCCGTACCTGGTGCTGCCGTTCTTCGGCTCGTCCACCATCCGCGACGGCGTCGGCCTGGCCGGCGACTTCTACGGTCGCAAGGCCACCTACACCAGCATCAGCGCGATCGACAACGTGCCGCTGCGCAATTCGCTGTGGGGCCTGAGCGTGGTGGACGCGCGCGCCAGCCTGCTGGACGCGACCAACACGATAGACCGCGTGGCGCTGGATCCGTACAGCTTCGTGCGCGACGCCTACCTGCAACGCCGCGCCGCCATGGTGCTGGGCCAGAAGGTGGGCGACGAGTCCGCGCTGCCGAACTACGAAGACGACGAGGACGACGCCAAGGGCGCCGCCCCCGCCATGGCGCCGGTCGTCCAGCCCGCCAAGTAAGTCAACGCCGCCGCTCGCGGCGCAGCAAGGAGAGTTCATGCAGTTTTCATTGTTTTCGACATTCAAGCGGCTGGCGGTTGCCGGCCTGATGAGCCTGGCCGCCGCCGGCGCCAATGCCCAGACCCAGCCCGACCCCAACGGGCCGGCCGACAAGTTCGTGCTGGCCGCGGCCGACCAGGCCCTGGCCGTGCTCAAGAGCGACGGCGCGGTCAAGTCCGGCAACACGACGCGCATCAACCAGGTGGTCGACCAGCACATCCTGCCCTACGTGAACTTCCAGAAGACGACCCGCCTGGCCGCCGGCCGCTACTGGCGCCAGGCCAACGACAAGCAGAAGCACGATCTGGCCGAGGCCTTCCGCGGCACGCTGGTGCGCACCTATAGCGGCGCGCTGACGCGGGTCGACAACAACACCAAGGTCACGCTGGTGCCGAGCCGCGGCAGCCTGGATGGCGACGACGTGGTCGTGCGCACGCAGATCAGCCAGACCAACGCCGCGCCGGTGGGCGTGGACTACCGCCTGGAAAAGACGCCGCAAGGCTGGAAGATCTACGACATGAACGTCGAGGGCATCTGGCTGATCGAGAACTACCGCAACCAGTTCGCGCAGCAGATCAACCAGAACGGCATCGACGGCCTGATTCAGGCGCTGAACCAGCGCAACCAATAGGCGGCCGGCTCCGGCCTCAGCCAGCCCGGCATGTCCTCGCGGCGCGCCGGGCTTTTTTTTCGCTCCCGTGCCGCGCGATGACGCCGCGCGTTTCAGCGCAATGCCAGGATGGGGCAATAAGGGGACGCATAAGCCCGGAACGCCCCGGTCCACCACGTGGCCATAGGCGCGTCGCGCCGCCATGCGTATATATAATGACCGATTCGCGCTTTGCCGGACGCTCCTGCGCGCCCGCAAACTTGGTCACCCCTCTGGTCATCCCTGGTCAGCCCCTGGTCCCCCGGCAAACCGCCGACCCCGCCGCCATGTCCGCAGTCAGCCTCGAAAACGTATCCAAAATATATGCGCCGCGCTCGCGCGGCCTGGGCAGGCTGTTCGGCCGCGCGCCCGGGCCGGGCTTCCAGGCCCTGAACGACGTCAGCCTGCGCATCGAGCACGGCGAGTTCTTCGGCCTGCTGGGCCCCAACGGCGCCGGCAAGACCACGCTGATCTCCATTCTGGCCGGCCTGGCGCACGCCACCTCCGGCCGCGCCTCGGTCTGTGGCTACGACGTCGTGGCCGACTACAAATCGGCGCGACGGGCGCTGGGCGTGGTGCCGCAGGAACTGGTCTACGACCCGTTCTTCACCGTGCGCGAGACGCTGCGCATCCAGTCGGGCTATTTCGGCCTGCGCAAGAACGACGACTGGATCGACGAGATCCTGTTCAACCTGGGGCTGGCCGACAAGGCCAACTCCAACATGCGCGCGCTGTCCGGCGGCATGAAGCGCCGCGTGCTGGTGGCGCAGGCGCTGGTGCACCGCCCGCCCGTGATCGTGCTGGACGAGCCCACCGCCGGCGTGGACGTGGACCTGCGCCGCACGCTGTGGGAATTCATCTCGCGCCTGAACAAGGCCGGCCACACCATCATGCTGACCACGCACTACCTGGAAGAGGCCGAGGCCCTGTGCGGCCGCATCGCCATGCTCAAGGGCGGCCGCGTCGTGGCGCTGGACACCACCCAGGCGCTGCTGGCGCGCGTGGGCGGCGTGGACCTGGAAGACGCCTTCGTGCGCATCATGCATCAGGACGACGCCCCCGCCGTCCACAGCCCGCAACCCGTAGGGACCCCGCAATGACCCAACCCGCCGCGCCCGCCAGCCAACCGCTGGTGCAGCCCCGCCTGGACGCGGGCTCGGGCTTTCCGACCCTGCTGCGCAAGGAATTGCTGCGCTTCTGGAAGGTCAGCTTCCAGACCATCGCCGCGCCGGTCATCACCGCGCTGCTGTACCTGCTGGTGTTCGCCCACGTGCTCGAAGGTCGGGTCATGGTCTACGGCAGCGTGCCGTACACCGCGTTCCTGATTCCCGGGCTCATGATGATGAGCATGCTGCAGAACGCCTTCGCCAATCCGTCGTCGTCGCTGATCCAAAGCCGCATCACCGGCAACCTTGTGTTCATGCTGCTGCCGCCGCTGTCGCACCGCGACATCTTCGCCGCCTACGTGCTGGCCGCCGTGGTGCGCGGCATCGCCGTCGGCATTTGCGTCTGGGTGGTGGCGCTCTACTTCGTCTCGCTGGTGCCCGCGCATCCGCTGTGGCTGGCGGTGTTCGCCGTGCTGGCCTGCGGCATCATGGGCGTGCTGGGCCTGATCGCCGGCCTGTGGTCCGAGAAATTCGACCAGCTCGCCGCCTTCCAGAACTTCCTGATCATGCCGGCCACCTTCCTGTCCGGCGTGTTCTATTCCATCCACACGCTGCCCGCCTTCTGGCAAGGCGTGTCGCACTGGAACCCCATCTTCTACACCATCGACGGCTTCCGCTACGGCTTCTTCGCGGTGTCCGACGTCTCGCCGTGGCGCAGCCTGGCGGTGGTGGCGGGGGTGTTCCTCGCGCTTTCGATCTATGCGCTGCGGCTCCTGGCCAGCGGCTACAAACTCAGGAACTGAAGTCCATGCTTCCCACTCCCGCGCAAGTCCGCCAATACATCGCGGACGGCCTGCCCTGTGACCACCTGGACGTGCAGGGCGACGGCTCGCATTTCGACGCCGTCATCGTCAGCGCCGCCTTCGAGGGCAAGCGCCTGATCCAGCGCCACCAACTGGTCTATGCCGCCCTGGGCGACCGCATGAAGGCCGAGATCCACGCGCTGTCGATGCGCACCCTGACCCCGGACGAATACCGGCAGGCCGGCAAATAATGGACAAGCTGCGCATCACCGGCGGCGCCCGCCTGCACGGGGAAATCTCGATCTCGGGCGCCAAGAACTCGGCCCTGCCGATCCTGTGCGCCAGCCTGCTGACGGCCGACGCGCTGTCGCTGGCCAACGTGCCGCGCCTGAACGACACCGGCACCATGCTGAACCTGCTGGCCCGCATGGGCGTGCGCGCCGAGCGCGGCAATGACGGCATGGTCACGCTGCAGGCCGACCGGGTCGACAGCCTGGAAGCGCCCTACGAACTGGTCAAGACCATGCGCGCGTCCATCCTGGTGCTGGGCCCGCTGGTGGCCCGGTTCGGCGAGGCGCGCGTCAGCCTGCCCGGCGGCTGCACCATCGGCCAGCGTCCGGTGGATCAGCACATCAAGGGCCTGGCCGCGCTGGGCGCCGAGATCAGCATCGAGCACGGCTTCGTGGTGGCGCGCGCCAAGCGCCTGAAGGGCGCTTCCATCCGCACCGACATGGTCACCGTGACCGGCACCGAGAACCTGCTCATGGCGGCAGTGCTGGCGGATGGCCGGACCATCCTGGAAAACGCCGCGCGCGAGCCCGAGATCGTCGACCTGGCGGAACTGCTCATCAAGATGGGCGCCCGCATCCAGGGCCACGGCACGGACCGCATCGTGATCGACGGTGTCGAGCGCCTGCACGGCGCCGAGCACCGCGTCATCTCCGACCGCATCGAGGCCGGCACCTTCCTGTGCGCCGTGGGCGCGGCCGGCGGCGACATCACGCTGCGCGACACCGATCCCGGCATCCTCGGCGCCACGCTGGACAAGCTGGTCGAGGCCGGCCTGACCATCGAGACCGGCCCCGACTGGATCCGCGGCGCCATGTCCGCGCGCCCCAGGGCCGTGGGCTTTCGCACGCACGAATATCCCGGTTTCGCCACCGACATGCAGGCGCAGCTGATGGCGCTGAACACCGTGGCCGACGGCACCTCGGTGGTCGTCGAGACCATCTTCGAGAACCGCTACATGCACGTGCAGGAACTGCGCCGCATGGGCGCCGACATCGACATCGACGGCCACACCGCCATCGTGCGCGGCGCGCCCAGGCTGTCGGGCGCCACCGTCATGGCCACCGACCTGCGCGCCTCGGCCAGCCTCGTCATCGCCGGCCTGGCCGCTGACGGCGACACGCTGGTGGACCGCATCTACCACCTGGACCGGGGCTACGACCGCATGGAACTGAAACTGCGCGCCCTGGGCGCCGACATCCAACGCGTCAGCGGCAAGGAGAATGCTTGATGAGCGAAACCACCACGCCGCTGACCCTGGCCTTGTCCAAGGGGCGGATCTTCGAGGAAACCATGCCCCTGCTGGCCGAGGCCGGCATCGAGGTGCCCGAGAATCCGGAAAGCTCGCGCAAGCTGATCCTGCCGACCAGCGATCCCGGCCTGCGCCTGATCATCGTGCGCGCCTCGGACGTGCCCACCTACGTGCAGTACGGCGCGGCCGACCTGGGCATCGCCGGCAAGGACGTGCTGATCGAGCACGCCGCGCAGCAGCCCGGCGGGCTGTACCAGCCCATCGACCTGAACATCGCCAAGTGCCGCCTGGCCGTGGCCGTGCGCAAGGGCTTCGACTACGAGGCCGCCGTGCACCAGGGCGCGCGCCTGCGCGTGGCCACCAAGTACGTGCAGTCAGCCCGTGAACACTTCGCGTCCAAGGGCGTATACGTCGACATCATCAAGCTGTATGGTTCGATGGAGCTGGCGCCGCTGGTCGGCCTGGCCGACTGCATCGTCGACCTGGTCTCCACCGGCGGCACGCTGCGCGCCAACGACCTGGTGGCGGTCGAGGACATCATGCCGATCTCCTCTCGCCTGATCGTCAACCAGGCCGCGCTGAAAACCCGCGGCGCGCGCCTGCAGCCGCTGCTGGACGCCTTCGAGCGGGCCGCCGCCCGCAATGCCTAACCCCAGGCCGCCGCGTCCGCGCGGCGGCCGTCGCCTGACCCCATGACGCCATGGCCCTGATCAATCGTCTCGACTCCCGCGATCCCGGATTCGCGTCCGCCCTGTCCAAGCTGCTGGCCTTCGAGGCGGCCGAGGACGAATCCATCGACCGCGCCGCGGCCGGCATCCTGGCCGACGTGCGCGCCCGCGGCGACGCCGCGCTGCTGGAATACACGCAGCGTTTCGACCGCGTGCAGGCGGGCAGCGCCCAGGCGCTGGAGATCCCCAAGGCCGACTGGCATGCCGCGCTGGCCGCGCTGCCGGCCGCCCAACGCGACGCCCTGCAGGCCGCCGCCGCCCGCGTGCGCGCCTATCACGAGCGCCAGCGCGCCGAGACCTGGACCTACACCGAGGCCGACGGCACGCTGCTGGGCCAGCAGGTCACGCCGCTGGACCGCGTCGGCCTGTACGTGCCGGGCGGCAAGGCCGCCTATCCCTCGTCGGTGCTGATGAACGCGATCCCGGCCAAGGTCGCCGGCGTGCCGGAACTGGTCATGGTCACGCCCACCCCCGACGGCACGCGCAACCCCATCGTGCTGGCGGCGGCCGCCATCAGCGGTGTGGACCGCGTGTTCGCCATCGGCGGCGCGCAGGCCGTGGGCGCGCTGGCCTACGGCACCGCCACCGTGCCGGCCGTGGACAAGATCGTCGGCCCCGGCAACGCCTACGTTGCCGCCGCCAAGCGCCGCGTGTTCGGCGTGGTCGGCATCGACATGATCGCCGGCCCCAGCGAGATCCTGGTCATCTGCGACGGCAAGACGCCGGCCGACTGGATCGCCATGGACCTGTTCTCGCAAGCTGAGCACGACGAGCTGGCCCAATCCATCCTGCTCTGTCCCGACGCCGCCTTCCTGGCCGAGGTCGAGGCCGCCATCGCGCGCCTCCTGCCGACCATGCCGCGCGCCGACATCCTGCGCGTCAGCCTGGCCAACCGCGGCGCGCTGATCCAGGTGCGCGACCTGGACGAAGCCTGCCGCATCGCCAATGACATCGCCCCCGAACACCTGGAGATCTCCACCGAGAACCCGGAACAGTGGACCGCCAAGATCCGCCACGCCGGCGCGATCTTCATGGGCCGCTACAGCTCCGAGGCGCTGGGCGACTACTGCGCCGGCCCCAACCATGTGCTGCCGACCTCGCGCACGGCGCGCTTTTCCTCGCCGCTGGGCGTGTACGACTTCCAGAAGCGCTCCAGCCTGATCCAGGTCTCGCGCGACGGCGCCCAGACCCTGGGCCGGATCGCCGCCGAACTGGCGCTGGGCGAGGGCCTGCAGGCGCACGCCGCCAGCGCCCAGTACCGGCTGGACCAGCCATGAGCGGCCAGGCCACCGCCGCCGGCAAGGACACCCAGATGCCCCCGTCCGGCGCCCGCATCGCCGCCACCGTCCGCGCCGATGTCCGCGCCCTGGCCGCCTATCCGGTGGCCGAGGCGACCGGCTGCATCAAGCTGGACGCCATGGAATGCCCTTACGAGCTGCCCGAGGCCGTGCGCGAGGACATCGCGCGCGCCGTCCGCGACACGCCGCTGAACCGCTACCCCAGCGCCGACCTGTCCGCGCTGCAACAGGCGGTGCGCGCGGCCTTCGGCGTGCCGGACGCGGCCGGCCTGCTGTTCGGCAACGGCTCGGACGAGCTGATCCACATCGCCATCCAGGCCTGCTGCGCCCCCGGCGATGTGGTGCTGTCGCCCTGGCCGTCCTTCGTCTATTTCGACATGGCGGCGCGCTTCGACCACGCCCGCTTCGTCGGCGTGCCGCTGACCGAGGACCTGTCCCTGGATCTGCCCGCCATGCTGACCGCCATCCGCGAGCACCAGCCCAAGCTGGTGTTCCTGGCCGTGCCCAACAATCCCACCGGCGGCCTGTGGCCGGCCGAACAGGTCCAGGCCGTGATCGACGCCGCGCCCGGCCTGGTGGTGATCGACGAGGCCTACCAGCCCTTCGCCGACGGCACCTGGATGCCGCGCGTGCTGGATCTGCCCAACGTGGTGGTCATGCGCACCGTGTCCAAGATCGGACTGGCGGGCCTGCGCTTCGGCTACCTGGCCGGCAGCCCCGACTGGATCTCCGAGCTGAACAAGGTGCGCCCGCCCTACAACCTGGACGTGCTGACCCAGGCCGCGTTGCTGGCCGTGCTGCGCCACAAGCCGGTGCTGGACGAGCAGGCCGCCCGCCTGCGCGCCGACCGGGGCCCGCTGGCCGCCGCCCTGGCCGCCTTGCCCGGCACGCGGGTTTTCCCTTCCGCGGGTAATTTCGTCCTGGCCCGCTTTTCCGGCAAGATGGATGGCAACGCCGTGCATCTCGCCCTGAAAACGCGCAAAATATTGGTGCGCAACTTCTCCGGCGCCCACCCGCTGCTGGCGGACTGCCTGCGCATCTCGGTGGGCGCCCCCGCCGAAAACGCCGCCCTGCTGGCCGCGCTGCAAGAAATACTTAGTTAATCGAGTCCCGACATGCGTACCGCAGAGATCACCCGCAACACCAACGAAACCCGCATCCGCGTGGCCGTCAACCTGGACGGCACCGGCAAGCAGACGATCGACACCGGCGTGCCGTTCCTCGATCACATGCTGGACCAGATCGCGCGCCACGGCCTGATCGACCTGGACATCAAGGCGGAAGGCGACCTGCACATCGACGCGCATCACACCGTCGAGGACGTCGGCATCACGCTGGGCATGGCCATCGCCAAGGCGGTCGGCAACAAGGCCGGCCTGCGCCGCTACGGCCACGCCTACGTGCCGCTGGACGAGGCGCTGTCGCGCGTGGTGGTGGACTTCTCCGGCCGCCCGGGCCTGGAATATCACATCCCCTTCACCCGCGCCCGCATCGGCGACTTCGACGTGGACCTGACGCGCGAATTCTTCCAGGGCCTGGTCAACCACGCCCTGATCACGCTGCACATCGACAACCTGCGCGGCGTCAATGCCCACCACCAGTGCGAAACGGTCTTCAAGGCCTGTGGCCGCGCCCTGCGCATGGCCATCGAGGTCGACCCGCGCATGGGCGACATCGTGCCGTCCACCAAGGGCGTGCTGTAACGTCCACGATCTTCCGCACCGCATCAGGCAGACAGAATTGACCACTATCGCCATCGTCGATTACGGGATGGGCAACTTCCATTCCGTCGCGCGCGCGCTCCGGTACGCCGCCCCCGACGCCGACATCCGCATCTGCAACCAGCCCCATGAGATCGACGCGGCCGACCGGGTCGTGTTCCCCGGCCAGGGCGCCATGGCCGATTGCATGCGCACGCTGAACGAATCCGGCCTGCGCGAGGCGGTCGAGCGCGCCGCGCGCGCCAAGCCGCTGCTGGGCGTGTGCGTGGGCGAACAGATGCTGTTCGACCGCAGCGAGGAAGGCGACACGCCCTGCCTGGGGATCTTCCCGGGCGTGGTGCGTCGCTACGCCGGCCCGCGCTACGCGCCCGTCGTCACGGGCGAGGGCGAGGCCTGCGCGTCCGACGCCGGCCAGGCCGGCGCCGCGCCGACCGGCGCCGAATTGCTCAAGGTGCCGCACATGGGATGGAACAAAGTGCGCCAGACGCGCTCTCATCCTGTGTGGGCCGGCATCCCCGACGAGACGCACTTCTATTTCGTCCATAGTTATTACGCCGATCCCGCCGATCCCGGCCTGACCGTCGGTGAAACCGATTATGGCGTCAGCTTTACCTGCGCAGTGGCGGCAGCTAACATTTTCGCGGTGCAGTTCCACCCGGAAAAGAGCGCCGAACACGGTTTGCGCCTGTATCGCAATTTTGTAGACTGGCAGCCATAACCCAGGCTCAGGCCTGCCGCTCCAGCCCGTTCAACTCTTTTTCTTTCGCTACCATGCTGCTGATCCCCGCCATCGATCTCAAAGACGGGCGCTGCGTGCGCCTGCGCCAGGGCGACCTGGACGATGCAACGGTGTTCTCCGAAGACCCCGCCGCCATGGCCTCCCGCTGGCTCGAACAGGGCGCGCGCCGCCTGCACCTGGTCGACCTGAACGGCGCGGTCGCGGGCAAGCCCCGCAATGAAGTCCCCATCAAGGCCATCCTGGATGCCGTGGGCGACGAGATGCCGGTCCAGATCGGCGGCGGCATCCGCGATCTCGACACCATCGAGCGCTACCTCGACGCCGGCATTTCCTACGTCATCATCGGCACGGCCGCCGTCAAGAACCCCGGCTTCCTGCATGACGCCTGCGGCGCCTTCCCCGGCCAGATCATCGTCGGCCTGGACGCGCGCGACGGCAAGATCGCCACCGACGGCTGGAGCAAGCTGACGCGCCACGACGTGCTGGACCTGGCCAAGAAGTTCGAGGACTACGGCTGTGAAGCCATCATCTACACCGACATCGGCCGCGATGGCATGCTCTCGGGCGTGAACGTCGACGCCACGGTGCGCCTGGCGCAGCACGTGCGCATCCCGGTGTACGCCTCGGGCGGCATCGCCGGCATCCAGGACATCGAGGCGCTGTGCGCGGTCGAGGAAGAGGGCGTCGAAGGCGCCATCCTGGGCCGCAGCATCTACGAAGGCACGCTGGACTTCCAGGCCGCCCAGGCGCGCGCCGACGAGCTGTCCAAATGACCACTTCCGGCACGCAGGGCGGCGCGCCCGCGCAGAGCGCGCTGACCCGCCGCATCATTCCCTGCCTTGACGTCACGGCCGGCCGTGTCGTCAAGGGCGTGAACTTCGTCAACCTGACCGACGCGGGCGACCCCGTCGAGATCGCCCGCCGCTACAACGAGCAGGGCGCCGACGAACTCACCTTCCTGGACATCACCGCCACCAGCGACGGCCGCGACCTGATCCTGCCCATCATCGAGCAGGTGGCCTCGCAGGTCTTCATCCCGCTGACCGTGGGCGGCGGCGTGCGCCAGGTGTCCGACATCCAGCGCCTGCTCAACGCCGGCGCCGACAAGATCAGCATCAACAGCGCCGCCGTGGCCAACCCGGAACTGGTGCGCGCGGCGTCCGACTACCATGGCTCTCAATGCGTGGTGGTGGCCATCGACGCCCGCCGCGTGTCGCAGCCGGGCGAACCGGCACGCTGGGAAGTGTTCACGCACGGCGGCCGCAAGGCCACCGGCCTGGACGCCGTGACCTGGGCCCGCCGCATGGCCGCCTACGGCGCCGGCGAGATCCTGCTGACCAGCATGGACCGCGACGGCACCAAGTCCGGTTTCGACCTGGAGCTGACCCGCGCCGTGTCCGACGCCGTGCCGGTGCCGGTCATCGCCTCGGGCGGCGTGGGCAACCTGCAGCATCTGGCCGACGGCGTGACCACCGGCCGCGCCAGCGCGGTGCTGGCCGCCAGCATCTTCCACTTCGGCCAGCATACGGTGCGCGAGTGCAAGCAGTTCATGGCCGCGCTGGGCATCCCAACTAGATTGTGACCCACCCCGAGCGCTGCGCGCTTCCCCTCAAGGGGCGCAGCTGCGGACCGGCAAAGCCGGCTCCGCGCTGCCCCGCTTGTGGCGCAGCGCTTGCTGTTAGGGGTGTCTTTCGAAGGAAGGATGCGGGCGGGATTCGGCTTGGGCGCTGCCATCCGCCTTGGACCAGGCGGGCGCGCGTGCAACAAGGTATTGCCGTAAGATGATGGATCCCTGGCGCTTGCGGTGGCTGGCCGGATCGGCCGGCTGCATGCGGCGCGCGAGGACAATGGATGAATGACATGAGCAATGAACCCGCCTGGCTGGCCGATGTCGTGTTCGACAAGGACGGCCTGATTCCCGCCATCGCGCAGGATGCCGAGAACGGCCAGATCATGATGGTCGCCTGGATGAACCGCGAATCGCTGGCCGAGACGGCCGCGACGGGCCGCGCCGTGTACTGGTCGCGGTCGCGCCAGCGCCTGTGGCGCAAGGGCGAGGAATCCGGCCATGTGCAGCAGGTGCACGAGCTGCGCCTGGATTGCGATGGCGACGTGGTGCTGCTGAAGATCCACCAGGAAGGCGGCATCGCCTGCCATACCGGCCGCGCCAGCTGCTTCTACCGCCGCCTGGAAGGCCGCGCCGACGAGGCCGCCTGGATCACCGTGGACCCGGTGCTGAAAGACCCCGAGCATATCTACAAATGACCGCCACCCAACTAAACGCGGGCGACGTGCTCGCCCGCGTCGCCGACACCCTGGAAACCCGCCGCCCCGAGAATGGCGGCGATCCGCAAGCGTCCTACGCCGCCAGGCTGCTGGCCAAGGGGCCCGACGCCTTCCTGAAGAAGATCGGCGAAGAAGCCACCGAGCTGGTCATGGCCGCCAAGGACGGCGTGCCGGAGCGCATCGTCAGCGAGACCGCCGACCTGTGGTTCCACTGCCTGGTCGCGCTGACCCATTTCAAGCTGCGCCCCGAGGACGTGCTGGCCGAGCTGGCGCGCCGCGAAGGGTTGTCCGGCCTGGCGGAAAAGGCCAGCCGCCCCAAGGATTGAAGACGGAAACCGGAAAAATGAGCGCCAACTGTATCTTCTGCAAGATCGCCGCGGGCGAGATCCCGGCCAAGAAAGTCTACGAAGACGAAGACTTCCTGTGCTTTCACGACATCAATCCGGCCGCGCCGGTGCATCTTTTGCTGATCCCTCGACGTCATGTCATATCCATGCAGGATATTACGGGTGAGGACGCAGTCTGGTTGGGTAGAATGATGGCACTGGTTCCGAAGCTCGCGGCCGAGAACGGCTGCAACCCGGGCCCCGATGGCGGATTTCGCATCATGATCAATTCTGGCGTCGAAGGCGGCCAGGAAGTCCCGCATCTGCATTTCCACATTCTTGGCGGCGCGCGGCCCTGGAAAGGACGCGCGGCCCCCACTGCGTAACACGGAGAAACCGTCATGGGTAGCTTTAGCATTTGGCATTGGTTGGTCGTCCTGGTCATCGTGGCCCTGATCTTCGGCACCAAGAAACTGCGCAACATCGGGTCCGACCTGGGCGG
Source organism: Achromobacter sp. 1011791174 (assembly GCF_059760925.1). Lineage (NCBI taxonomy): Bacteria > Pseudomonadati > Pseudomonadota > Betaproteobacteria > Burkholderiales > Alcaligenaceae > Achromobacter > Achromobacter sp. 1011791174. The sequence continues at coordinate 13,295 of NZ_JCBANH010000056.1, read as the reverse complement.
CGCGGTCAAGGGCTTCAAGGAAGGCATGAAGGACGCCAACGGCGGTGACAAGCCCGCCGAACCCATCGCGCAGCAGCGCGTCTCGGGCGAGACCATCGACGTGCAAGCCAAGGAAAAGTCCAATTCCTGAGCCCTCGCGGCTTTCCCTCCGGGCCGCGCCCAGGCCGGCCCGCCCAGCTTTTCTTTCCGAGCGGCCATCGCATGTTTGATGTCAGCCTCACTGAACTGATGGTGATCGGCGTCGTCGCCCTGATCGTCATCGGCCCCGAACGCCTGCCCAAGGTGGCCCGCACCGTCGGCCACCTGCTGGGCCGCGCGCAGCGCTACGTCAACGACGTGAAGTCCGACATCCAGCGCGAGATCGAGCTCGACGAGCTGCGCAAGTTCAAGAGCGAAATGGAGACCGCGGCCCAGGGCGTGCAGAAATCGCTGCACGAAACCCAGGCGTCGCTGGAAGAACCGGTGCAGCAGCTGCGCGCCGAGCTGGACGAAGCGGCCCGCGAGGTCAACGGCCAGCCGGCGGCGCAAGCGCCCGCCGCCGACGCGTCCGAGGCGCTGCCCGCGCCGACGCCTGCCGCAGGTTCGCCTGCCGCAGGATCGCCTGCCGCTCAGCCCGCCACCGAACCCGCGCGCACCATCGCGCCGCCCGCGCAGAACCCCAATCTGGCCCTGGACCTCGGCCCCGAGCCGGCACAGGCCACAGCGCCCGCCACGCCGGCGGCCAGCGAACCCGCGCCCGCCGCCAAGCCCGCCACGCCCCCCGGAACGCCAACGTGACCCAGGACGCCTCCCAACAAGAAGACGGCCAGCAGGAAAGCTTCATCTCCCATCTGATCGAGCTGCGCTCCCGCCTGCTGCGCGCCGCCGCCGCGATCGTGGCCGTGTTCATCGTGCTGTTCATCTATCCCGGCGCCTCGCCGATCTATGACGCGCTGGCCCAGCCCATGCTGGCCTCGCTGCCGCAGGGCACGCGCATGATCGCCACCGGCGTCATCACGCCCTTCATGGTGCCGGTCAAGGTCACCATGATGGCGGCCTTCATCATCGCGCTGCCGGTGGTGCTGTACCAGGCCTGGGCCTTCGTCGCGCCGGGCCTGTACCGCCATGAAAAGCGGCTGGCGCTGCCGCTGATCGTCTCCAGCACGGTGCTGTTCCTGGCCGGCATGGCGTTCTGCTATTTCGTGGTGTTCCGCACGGTCTTCCACTTCATCGCCACATTCGCGCCGCAGTCGATCACGCCGGCGCCGGACATCGAGGCCTACCTGAGCTTCGTCATGACCATGTTCCTGGCCTTCGGCATCACCTTCGAGGTGCCCGTGGCCGTGGTGCTGCTGGTCAAGATGGGCGTGGTCGAGCTGTCCAAGCTCAAGGCCGCGCGCGGCTACGTGGTGGTGGGCGCCTTCATCATCGCGGCGGTGGTCACCCCCCCCGACGTGGTCAGCCAGTTCATGCTGGCCGTGCCGCTGTGCCTGCTGTACGAGGTCGGCCTGATCTGCGCCCGCATGGTCTCGCCCAGGCGCGCCGCAGAGGACGATCCGGCATCGGATTCCCTCACCGAACGCCACTGAAGTAAGACCGTTTCACCTTGCGGGGACATGACTGCAATCCTACATTGCACTCATGTCCCTAGCCCAACGCCTGAGCGCCCTGATGCGGTGGCGCGGCATCAAAAGCCAAAACCAGCTGGCCCGCATTTCCGGCGTGCCGCAGTCCTGCATCCATCGCATCCTCAATCGCGGAGACCACTACTGGCCCGACCGCCGCACGGTGCTGCGTCTGGCCAAGGCGCTGGACACCAGCGCCGTGTGGCTGACCGACGGCGTGACCCCCGCCTCCGGACCCGGTGATCGCGCGGCCCCGCCGCATGTGCTGCAAGACGCGGCCCAGCCGGGCGACGGCTATTGCACCGAGATCTGCGCGCTGTTGCGCAGCCGCCCCGACGCCACCAAGAAGCAGGTGCTGACCGTGGTCCGCATCCTGCTCGACGGCCGGCCCGCGAACTAGACGTCTGCCTGGCGGGAGGCCTTGCATGCTCTCCCGGCGTGCGTGCGCCACGCGCACCGCTGAGCGGCCAGGACGCACCGTCCAAACGACGCTCCCATCGCTGCCACGACCATCCCTAGCGCGGCCGGCCCGGCCGCGTGCCCACCACGACCTCCAGCTCGCTGCGCTTGCCGCCGCGCAGCAGGCCCAGCCTGGCGCGCTCGCCGGTCGGCAGCTGCGCGATCTCGGCCAGCAGGCCATTGGTGCTGGTCATGGGCTTGCCGTTCACCGATTGCACGATGTCGCCCACGCGCAGGCCGGCGCGGGCCGCCGGGCCGTCGCGCAGCACGCCGGCGATGATCACGCCGCCGGCGTCGCGCTCGAGCTGGAACGCACGCGCCAGTTCGGGCGTGATGTCCTGCGGTTCGATGCCCAGCCAGCCACGCTTGACCTGGCCGGTCTTGACGATTTCGTCCATGACCCTGCGGGCGATGTCGATGGGCGTGGCGAAGCCGATGCCCATCGAACCGCCGGATTCCGAATAGATCGCGGTGTTGATGCCGACCAGGCTGCCCTGGGCGTCGACCAGCGCGCCGCCCGAATTGCCGGGGTTGATGGCCGCGTCGGTCTGGATGAAATGCTCATAGGTGTTCAGGCCCAGCCCGTTGCGGCCCAGCGCCGACACGATGCCCTGCGTCGTGGTCTGGCCCACGCCGAACGGATTGCCGATCGCCAGCACCACGTCGCCCACGCGCAGCCCCTTGTCGGGCGCCAGCACGGCGGTGGGCAGGTTGCGCAGACTGCCCAGCTTGAGCACCGCCAGATCCGTGTCCGGATCGGCGCCCACCACCTTGGCGCTGTCCTTGCGACCGTCGGCCAGCGCCACCTCGATGGCCTCGGCCGCCTGCACCACGTGATAATTGGTCAGCACGAAGCCGTCCTGACTCACGATCACGCCCGAGCCCAGGCTGGTGGTGGCCTGCTGGTGGCTGGCGCCGGGCATGTTGCCGAACAGCTGGCGCAGGATGGGATCGTCCGGCAGGGGGATCAGCGGCACGTTCACGAGCTTGGTCGTGTAGACGTTGACCACGGACGGCGCGGCGCGGGCCACGCCATCCGCATAGGACGCCAGCGCGGCGGCGCGCGTCGCCGGCGGCCCGGCGGGCACCGCGGCCTGGACGGCCGGCGCGGCCGCCGGCCCCGCCAGTCGCAGCAGGTCGGGCCGCAAGGTGGTGACGACGAATAGAATACCCAGGCAGACCGTGACGGCCTGAGCGAAGATCAGCCAATATCGGCGCATGTTTCTGATAGGACTAGCAATGCAAAAAGTGGATTCCCGCGTCCTGGCCGACTGGCTGGACGACACCCTGCAGGCCCCCCGATTCAAGGACTACTGCCCCAACGGGCTGCAGGTGGAAGGCCGTTCCGAGATCGGACACATTATCACCGGAGTCACCGCCAGCGAGGCGCTCTTGCGCGTGGCTGTCGAGCGCGGCGCGGACGCGGTGCTGGTCCATCACGGCTGGATGTGGCGCAACGAGGACCGCCGCGTCATCGGCACTCGCCGCACCCGCATGGCGCTGGCGCTGAACAACGACCTGAACCTGTACGCCTACCACCTGCCGCTGGACGCCCATCCGCAGCTGGGCAACAACGCCCAGCTGGCACGCGTGCTGGGCCTGGCGCCGTCGCTGCGCGACGACGGCGCGCCGCGCACCTGTGGGCAGGACAATCTCGTCTGGCTGGGCGACGCCCCCGGCCTGGCCACGCTGGGCGACCTGGCCGCGCGCGTGCGCGAACGCCTGGGCCGCGAGCCGCTGGTGGTGGGCGATCCCGCCCAGCCGCTGGGCCGCGTGGCCTGGTGCACCGGCGGCGCGCAGGGCATGCTGGCCGACGCGGTGGACGCCGGCGCCACCGCCTACATCACGGGCGAGGTCTCCGAATCCACCGTGCACCTGGCGCGCGAGACCGGCGTGGGCTTCATCGGCGCGGGCCACCATGCCACCGAGCGCTACGGCGTCCAGGCGCTGGGACAGGCCGTGGCCGAGCGCTTCGGCATCAAGGTCGAGTTCGTCGACATCGACAATCCTGCGTAGGCATCGCGCCGCGCGATCCGCCCCCCGATCCGCCCCCGCAAGGGGGCGTTTTCATTGCAACGTCCCCTACCGCGACGACTTGCCCGCTCGGCGCATGGCGGCGCAGGTCCGGCGCATTCCACCCAGCCCCTGCCGAATCAGCCATGTTTCGATCCGGGAAAACCAGGGGATGCGATCAATGCGGCGGCGCCGCGTCGCATCTGGTCAATCGCGGTTCTCTCCACGTCAATTCCGGCGCCAGCCGACGGTCCTAGCATTCCATGCAGCCACCCACGGCCAGGCGCTATCTGGCGGGCCCCACGACCCGGAACACACCGCATGCTGATCCTCCACGACCACCCACGCTCCGGCAACTGCTACAAAGTCCGGCTGTTCCTTGCGCTCATCGGCATGGACTATGAACGCAGGTTCATGGACGTGCTGGCGCGCAAGAACCAGACCGAGGAATTCGAGCGCATCAGCGCCTTCCAGCAGATTCCAGCGCTGGTCGACGGCGACACCGCACTCTGGGACAGCCACGCCATCCTGCTGCACCTGGCGCATCACTACGCCCCCGCCTGGCTGGCGCCGCTGCCCCGCATCGGCGCCATGTACGCCTGGATATCCGTCTCCGCCAACGAGATCGCCAACAGCCTGCAAGCGCTGCGCTTGACGCATGTCGTGAGCAAGGCCGAAGCCGCGCACCACCTGGGCGTGGACGAAGCGCTGCTGGACATGCCGGGCATGCGGCGCCGCACCGAACGCGTGTTGCGCCGCATGGACAAGCATCTTGCCGCGCACGACTGGCTGGCCGGCTCCGATGCGCCCACGGTGGCCGACATCGCCTGCCATGGCTATCTGGCGCTGGCCGAGGAAGCCGCCATCGACCTCTGCGCCTATCCCGCCATCGCCGCGTGGCGCGGACGCATCCAGCAGTTGCCGGGCTACGTACCGCCAGGCGCATGAACGCCGCGACGACAAACACAACGACAAACCAAGAGGAGACAACATGGACGCCACTCAGGCCGCGGAGCCCATTGCCCGCCCCCACAAGAAACCGAACCTGTTCCGGGTCGCCGTCGCAACGGTCATCGGCACCGCGGTGGAAGCCTTCGACTTCCTCGCCTACGGCACCGCAGCCGCGCTGGTATTCAACAAGATCTTCTTCCCGCAGTTCGATCCGGTGACGGGCACGCTCGCGGCCTTCGGCGCGTTCGCCAGCGGCATGCTGGCGCGGCCCATTGGCGGCATCCTGTTCGGCCACTTCGGCGACCGCATCGGCCGCAAATCCATGCTGACGCTGAGCCTGCTGCTGATGGGCATATGCACCGTGCTCATCGGACTGCTGCCGACCTATGAACAGATCGGCATCTCCGCGGCGGTGCTGCTGGTCGTCCTGCGCATCGGACAGGGCCTGTCGTTCGGCGGCGAAATGGGCGGAGCCATGCTGATGGCGGTGGAACACGCGCCGCCGAAATGGAAGGCCTTCTTCGGCAGCCTGCCGCTGGTGGGCGCGCCACTGGGCATCCTGCTGTCCGTGGGCTCGTTCGCGCTGGTGACGCGGCTGCCGGAAGCAGATTTCCTGTCCTGGGGCTGGCGCCTGCCGTTCCTCGCCAGCGCCGTGCTCATCGTCGTCGGCCTGTTCATCCGCCACGGCATCGACGAATCGCCGGAGTTCGAGGCCGTAAAGCGCGACAGGGCACGGGCCAGGCAGCCGCTGGAGGACAAGATGCCTCTGCGCGAACTGCTGCGCGCCCACGGCAAGTCGCTGCTGCTGTGCATAGGCTGCAAGATCGCCGAGGTGACGCTGATCTATACCTTCCTGGTGTTCTCGGTGTCCTATGCCGTATCGAAACTGGGTTTCAGCCGGGCCGACGCGCTGCATGCCCTGCTCTACGGCGCCGGCGTGCTGATGTTCACCATTCCGCTGTTCGGCATGCTGGGCGACCGCATCGGCGCGCGCCGCGTCTGTGGCTGGGGCGGCATGCTGCTGGGACTGATGGCCATTCCTATTTTTCTCGCGGTGGGCAGCGGCTCGCTGGTGGCATACAGCCTGGCCGTCTTCGTCGCCATGGCATTCAACTACGCCATCATGATCGCGCCGCAGTCCAGTCTTTACAGCGCCCAGTTCCCCGCGGAACTGCGCTATTCCGGGCTGTCCATCGGGGTCCAGTTCTCCGCCGCCATCGGCGGCGGCCTGGCGCCCCTGATCTCGGCCACGCTGGTTCAGAAGTTCGGCAGCATTCTTCCCGTGGGCATCTACCTGGCGTTCCTCGGCGTCGTCGCGGGCACCTCGGCGTTTCTCATGAAACCCACGCCGCAGGACCTGCGCCACGGCTGACCGAAAGCGCGCGGCTACGCGCCGCCGCTGCCGGCCTGCTTGCGGTACAGGGCGGGCGACATACCGAAGCGTTCATGAAAGCGGCGGATGAAATGGCTCGCATGCAGGAAACCGCAGGACGCGGCGATTTCCTTGATTTCGACGTGAGCGCGCCGTGGATCCTCCAGCGCCTCCCGAGCCAGCTGCAAGCGGCGCTCGCGCACGTAGCCGGTGTATTGCAGCGAGCGCGTCTTGAACAGCCGGTGCACCCAGCGCGTGGTGACGCGCAGCACATCCGCCACGGCCTGCACCGAGAGTTCCGGATCGGTGATATGGGCATCGATGTAGCTGGCCAGCACCTGCCAGTTGTCGGCCGGGGCCCGTGCGTCGCCCGGGATCTTCTCCAGCGCCTGGCTGGTGTAGATCGAGGCCAGCAGCGCCAACAGCGCCTGCTCAGCGAAGAGCGACGACACGGGATTGGATTCCGTCTTGTCGAAGAACACATGGCGCAGGCAGCGATGCGCGGTCTGCACCAACGGCAGGCTGGCCACGCCGCGCTGCGCGGTGAACTGGGACATCGCCAGGCTATGCGCGCCGAGCAGGCGAGATAGCGGCCCCTTGACCACCACGATGCGCGAATCGGTGTACATCCGGATCTCGGACGGCAGGGCGGTCGTGCGGAAAATGATGTCGCCGGGCTCCAGGGGCAGGGTAGCCTCGTTCTGGACGATGACGCCGTGCCCCGCGATCACGAAGCTCGCCAGAAACTCGGCGTGTTGCAGGTCTGCGGCATGTTCCGCGCGATGCTGCACGGCGATCGGCGTGGACTCCAGGCTCACCACCCGTCCGCCCGCGCGCAGCCTGCAGGCCTGCAACTGCAGCCGGGGATGCTCGGTCAGCGCACGGAACTCGCCCGGCAGAACCAGCTTGTCCAGTTCACGCTCGTATCCGGCCACCTCCTGCGCATAGAAAGGCCGGAACCGGGGCGCGAAGTTGAGGTCCGCCTCGGGCCCGGCGGGCCGGGCGGGCGGAGGCATGGTCTGGCGGGCTCGTGGCATGCTCGGAACACTCTGTCGTACTGGCCGGCGACGGCCGGCAAAGCGCCCGTGCTGTCGCATGGGGTCAACCGGCGTTCGTGATCGGTCAATCGCGCGGCGGCGGGGCGGGCGTGTAATGGAGCCATTATCCCCAAGGAGACCCCATGCTGGAAAAACAAGCCCATGCCGACGCCTTCTTTGCGCGCTCCGCGAACAAGCTCGACTTCGGAAACTGGGACGAGAAGGAAAAGGTGGCCCTGAGCTGCCGCGTTCTCGCCAGCGAAGGCCATTCGGAAACCCTCGCGGGCCAGATCACCGTGCGCCAGGACGACGGGACGTTCCTGACGACACCCATGGCCCACGCGTTCGACGAGATCGTCCCGGCCTCGGTCATCCGCATCAACGAGAACATGGAAGTGCTGGACGGACCCGGCACGCCCAACCCCGCCGTGCGCTTTCATTTCTGGGTGTACCGGCAGCGCCCCGACGTGCAATGCATCATCCACACACACCCGCCGCATGTCTCGACCCTGTCCATGACGGGCCAGCCGCTGGTGGTCGCGCACATGGACGCGACGCCGTTCCACAACGACTGCGCCCACCTGAAGGAATGGCCCGGCCTGCCCATCGCCGAGCAGGAAGGCGAGATCATCTCCGCGGCGCTGGGCGACAAGCGCAGCATCCTGCTGGCGAACCACGGTTTCCTGGCGGCCGGCTCCTGCATCGAGGAAGCGCTCTACCTTTCCGTGCTGATCGAGCGCGCGGCCCGCAACCAGCTTCTGGCGGCCGCCGCTTACGGGGAGGTGAAACCGGTGGATGATGCGCTGGCCGCCGAATCGCACGATTTCCTGCTCAAGCCGAGCATCGTGCGGGCAAGCTTCGCCATGTTCGCGCGCCGCGTCGAGCGGCAAATGGCTGCGCAATAGAACAAACTGGCGGATCGTTCAGCGCAGGCCGGCGTGGCGCCGGCGGGAATGTCCGCTTGCCACGGCCCGGGATCCGTTGGAGCGCGGATCCCGAACCGCGGCGGCGCGGGTCGGGCTTCGGGTCAGGGTTTCTTCAACAGATCGCGGATTTCACGCAGCAGGGCCACGTCTTCCGGCGTGGCGGCGGGCGCGGCCGGCACTTCCTCGGACTTGGCGCGCGCCTTGTAGATGGCCTTGACCATCCAGAAGATCACGAACGCCAGCAACACGAAGTTGATGATGATGGTGACGAAGTTGCCCCAGGCGAAGACGTTGGCGCCGGCCTTGGTGAGATCGGCGTAGGTCATCGGACCGTTATAGCCGGCAGGCATGGAGAGGACGAGGAACTTGTTCGAGAAATCGACCGAGCCGCCCAGCAGGAAGTTGACCAGCGGCATCACGATGTCCTTGACCAGCGAGTCGACAATCTTGCCGAACGCCGCGCCAATGATGACACCGACGGCCAGGTCGACCGCGTTGCCCTTGACGGCGAAATCTCGGAACTCTTTGATAAAACCACCCGCTTTGCTCATAAATAGCACTCCCTTCGTGATACGCCCTAGAATGGGCGACGCTATAATACGCGGTTGCTATGTTGTTACATTTTCCCGCGAACCCGATGCCGCAGAAGTGATGCTACTCGTAGAGCGGGCGCATCAACAAGGATAGGAAGATGAGTCAGGATACGCTGGTGCATGACGACGATGACGGTGCGGTTGACCCCAATCTGCCGCCCGATCCTTCGCGACGTTTCTGGGTAACCACCGCCTGTGCTGTCGGTGGCGTAGCAGGTGTAGCAACAGCCGTGCCGCTGGTCAGCACGTTTTCCCCCTCGGAAAAGGCCCGCGCCGCCGGCGCTCCCGTGGAAGTGGACATCGGCGACATCCCCGTCGGCGCGATGAAGACGGTGGAATGGCGCGGCAAGCCCGTGTGGATCATCCACCGCTCCCCCGAACAGCTCGCCGGCCTGAAATCCCAGGACGCGCTGCTGGCCGATCCGAACTCCAAGCGCCCCGGCTTCACGCCCAAATACGCCGAAAACGAAGGCCGCTCGCGCAAGCCCGAGATCTTCGTCTGCGTCGGCATCTGTACCCACCTCGGCTGCTCGCCCACCGCTCACTTCGAAACGGGCGGCGGCGGCGGCATGGGCGCCAACTGGCAGGGCGGCTTCCTCTGTCCGTGTCACGGCTCCACGTTCGACCTGGCCGGCCGCGTCTACAAGAACAAGCCCGCGCCCGACAACCTCGAAGTTCCGCCGTACCAGTATCTGAGCGACACCCGCATCATCGTGGGCGTCGACGAAGACAACAAAGCCTGACGCCCGCGTCGCGCTTTCATTCCCGAATTGCGTAAGTAAAACAATACGCCACGTGAGAGAAGGAGCCGTTACATGGCTGGCGAGAAAACCGTCGAGACAACAGGCCTGCTGGGCTGGCTGGACCGGCGCTTTCCGGTGACGTCCACCTGGAAAGCCCATCTGTCTGAATACTACGCGCCGAAGAATTTCAACTTCTGGTATTTCTTCGGATCGCTGGCACTGCTGGTGCTGGTGCTGCAGATCGTGACCGGCATCTTCCTGGTCATGCACTACAAGCCGGACGCCGAACGCGCGTTCCAGTCCGTTGAATACATCATGCGCGAAGTCCCGTGGGGCTGGCTGGTGCGCTACATGCACTCGACCGGCGCCTCGATGTTCTTCGTCGTGGTCTACCTGCACATGCTGCGCGGGCTGCTCTACGGTTCGTACCGCAAGCCGCGCGAACTGGTCTGGATCTTCGGCGTCGCGATCTTCCTCTGTCTGATGGCGGAAGCCTTCTTCGGCTACCTGCTGCCCTGGGGCCAGATGTCCTACTGGGGCGCCCAGGTGATCGTGAACCTGTTCGCCGCCATCCCGTTCATCGGTCCCGAGCTGTCGATCTGGATCCGCGGCGACTACGTCGTGTCCGACGCCACGCTGAACCGCTTCTTCGCCTTCCACGTCATCGCCATCCCGCTGGTGCTGGTCGGCCTGGTCGCCGCCCACCTGGTGGCGCTGCACGAAGTCGGCTCGAACAACCCGGACGGCGTCGAGATCAAGCAGGGCCCGAAGGACAAGTACGGCCGCCCGAAGGACGGCATCCCGTTCCACCCGTTCTACACCGTGCATGACCTGGTGGGCGTGGCGGGCTTCCTGCTGGTGTTCGCGGCCATCGTGTTCTTCGCGCCGGAAATGGGCGGGTACTTCCTGGAGTTCAACAACTTCATTCCCGCCGACTCGCTGAAGACGCCGCCGCACATCGCGCCGGTCTGGTACTTCACGCCGTTCTACTCCATGCTGCGCGCCACCACCGACGAGTTCACCTGGGTGCTGGCGGGCGCGTCCGTGCTGGGCGCCATCGCGCTGCTGGTCAAGAGCAACCTGAAGGGCATCCTGCGCGTCGCCGTCCCCGGCATCCTGATCGTCGTGGCCGTGCTGCTGCGCGCGATCGACGCCAAGTTCTGGGGCGTGGTCGCCATGGGCGGCACCGTGGTCATCCTGTTCTTCCTCCCGTGGCTGGACCATTCGCCGGTCAAGTCGATCCGCTACCGCCCGACCTGGCACAAGTGGATCTACGGCATCTTCATGGTCAACTTCCTCGTCCTGGGCTACATCGGCACGCAGCCGCCCAGCCCGCCGCTGAACCTGACGTCGCAGATCGGCACGCTGCTGTACCTGGCATTCTTCTTCCTGATGCCGGTCTGGAGCCGCCTGGGCACGTTCAAGCCCGTGCCCGAGCGCGTCACGTTCCAGCCCCACTGAGCCCACGAGATAACGGACCGACCATGATCAAGAAGCTGATTGGCGCCGTGGCATTGATGATGCTCACGTGCACCGCCACTTTCGCCGCGGAGGGCGGCTTCCCCCTGGAAAAAGCCCCGTACCGCGTCAATGACGTCGCCTCGCTGCAAAATGGGGCCAAGCTGTTCGTCAACTACTGTCTGAACTGCCATAGCGCGTCCTCGATGCGCTACAACAAGCTGCGGGACATCGGCCTGACCGACCAGCAGATCAAGGAAAGCCTGCTGTTCACCGGCGAGAAGGTCGGCGACATGATGCACGTCGCCATGACGGCCAAGGACGCCAAGAAGTGGTTTGGCACCACGCCGCCGGACCTGTCCGTGATCGCGCGGGCCAAGTCGGTGAACGCCGGTCCCTCGGGCTCGGACTACATCTACACCTATCTGCGCACGTTCTACCGCGACACCTCGCGCGCCACGGGCTGGAACAACCTGGTCTTCCCGGCCGTGGGCATGCCCCACGCGCTATGGGAACGCCAGGGTCCGCGCGAGCTGACCACGGTGGCCATGCACGAAGTCGAGGGCAAGGAAGGCGAGCCCAAGACCTGGGAAAAGGTCACGACGGTGTACGATGCTCAAGGTTTTGCAAACGTGAAGGCCGAGCCGGTGGCGAATTACCACGGCCACGCCACGTTTGAAGCTAAATTCAAGGCCGCCAACCCGGCCCAAGTCGCAACTTACGACAACGACGTGGCCGACCTGACCGCGTTCATGGCCTGGATGTCCGAACCCGTCCAGACCTTCCGCGTGCAGCTCGGCGTCGGCGTCATGTTGTTCCTGCTGTTGTTCTTCCTGGTAATGTGGCGCCTGAACGCCTCCTACTGGAAGCACGTACGTTAACCGCAACGCCCCGCCAGGTGCTTCCGTCCCCATGAAAATAGGGACGGGACCAGCGGACAGGGCCGTACCGCCTGTCCCGCCTGGCAATCGGGGCCAGCGCCTGCTAGATTAAGGCGCTGGCCTTTCGCTTTTTATACAAGGACTTATCGCCATGATGGTGCTCTATTCCGGAACCACGTGTCCGTTTTCGCAACGCTGCCGCTTCGTGTTGTTCGAGAAAGGCATGGATTTCGAGATCCGCGACATCGACCTGTACAACAAGCCCGAAGACATCTCGGTGATGAACCCGTACGGTCAAGTGCCCATTCTGGTCGAGCGCGACCTGGTCCTGTACGAGTCGAACATCATCAACGAGTACATCGACGAGCGCTTCCCGCACCCGCAGCTGATGCCGGCCGATCCGGTCATGCGCGCCCGCACCCGCCTGTTCCTCTACAACTTCGAGAAGGAACTGTTCGTCCACGTCTCGACGCTGGAAGACCGCAGCGCCAAGCCCGACGAGAAGAAGCTGGCCAACGCGCGCCAGAACATCCGCGACCGCCTGGCCCAGCTGGCTCCCATGCTGCTGAAGAACAAGTACATGCTGGGCGAGGAATTCTCCATGCTGGACGTGGCCGTGGCTCCGCTGCTGTGGCGCCTGGACCACTACGGCATCGAACTGCCGAAGAATGCGGCGCCGCTGCAGAAGTACGCCGAGCGCATCTTCTCGCGTCCGGCCTACATCGAAGCGCTGACGCCTTCGGAAAAGGTCATGCGTCGCTAAGGCAGTCAGATGGGTGAAACTTCGACCAAACCGTACCTGATCCGCGCGCTGCACGAGTGGTGCACCGATAATGGCTATACGCCCTACATCACCGTGCAGGTCGACGAGCACACCATGGTGCCGATGGCCCATGTGCGCGACGGCCAGATCACGCTGAACGTGGGCACGCTGGCCACCAATCGCCTGGTGCTGGGCAACGAATTCATCGAATTCCAGGCCCGCTTCAGCGGCGTGACCGAGAACGTCTACGTTCCCGTGGGCGCCGTCAGCGCCATCTACGCGCGCGAGACCGGCGCCGGCATGGGCTTCGAAGTGCAGCCCTACGAGCCGCCGGCCGCTGGCGCGCAAGGCACGGCCGAGCCGGCCGAAGAGGGCACCGCCGATGCCGCATCGCCGTCCGGCGACGACACCGGCGGCGACGAGCCCAAGCGCCCGCGCCTGACCATCGTCAAGTAAGTCCGGCCGGGTCCCTGTGGCCCGGCCCGCGACACCCGG
>NZ_JCBANH010000055.1:0-40700 GCF_059760925.1 Achromobacter sp. 1011791174 | reverse complement strand
GGCCCCATGAGGGGCCGCCGGTCCTCGCGGAATCAGCCCGCCTGCAGGGCCGCCTTGCGCGTCTTCCACAGCGAGAACAGCACGCCGCCCAGGATCAGGCCGAAGGTCACGCTCAGCGACAGGGCCGCCGGCACCTTGCCAATGAAGCCGACCAGGAAGATCTTGCCGCCGATGAACACCAGCACCAGGGCCAGCGCGTACTTCAGGTAGTGGAAGCGGTGGATCATCGCCGCCAGCGCGAAGTACAGCGCGCGCAGGCCCAGGATCGCGAAGATGTTGCTGGTGTACACGATGAACGGGTCGGTGGTGATGGCGAAGATCGCCGGCACCGAATCCACCGCGAACAACAGATCCACGAACTCGATCAGCACCAGGGCCAGCAACAGCGGCGTGGCCCAGCGCACCTTGCGCGACGTGGCCGGATCGTTCTCGTAGACCCAGAACGCGTTGCCGCGCAGGCCGTCCGTCACGCGCATGCGGCGCTTGAGGAACTTCAGGATCGGGTTGCTGGCGATGTCCGGCTCCTGGTCGGCGATCAGCCACATCTTGATGCCGGTAAACACCAGGAACGCGCCGAACAGGTACAGCAGCCAGCCGAAGTTGCTGACCAGGGCCGCGCCCAGGCCGATCATGATGGCGCGCAGCACGATCACGCCCAGGATGCCCCAGAACAGCACGCGGTGCTGGTACTGGCGCGGGATCGCGAAGAAGCTGAAGATCAGCGCGATGACGAAGACGTTGTCCATGGACAGCGACTTCTCGATCATGAAGCCGGTGTAGTAGGCCATGCCGCTGGCCGCGCCCATCTGCCACCACACCCAGGCGCCGAAGATCAGCGCGGCGGTGATGTAGCCGGCCGAGAGCAGCAGGCTTTCGCGCACGCCGATCTCGCGTTCGTCACGATGCAGCACGCCCAGGTCAAAAGCCAGCAGCGTCACGACGATGCCCAGGAAGAGCAGCCAGCTCCAGGCTGGCGTGCCGAGGAGGTCGGCATTGAAGAAGGTCAGCAGGGTTTCCATGTGTGTTCCGCTTGGGTCTGAAATCTAAGATCCGAAGACGTTCATGATCCGGATCCGGGCCTGCTTGAGAAATCAGCCGTAAATTGAGTTAAGGTTCGGAAAAACCGAAGTATTGGACATACCGGATCCGTCCCCATGTTGAATTACCGCCACCTGTACTATTTCTGGATGGTCGCCAAGGAAGGCGGCTTTTCCCGCGCCGCCGAACGGCTGGACATGGCCATCCAGACCATCAGCGCCCAGGTGCGCGAACTGGAGCGCAACCTGGGGCATCAGCTGCTCAAGCCGGCCGGACGCGGCGTGGCCCTGACCGATGCTGGCCAGGCGGCCTTCGCCCGCGCCGAGGAAATTTTCCAGATCGGCCAGGGCCTGGCGCAGGAAGTGCGCACCGCCGCCACCAAGCCGGTGATCCGGCTGTCCGTGGGCCTGTCCGACGGCATTTCCAAGCTGGCCGCGCACGCGCTGCTCGGCCCGGTGCTGGACACGCCGGACCTGCGGCTGACCTGCCACGAAGGCGAGTTCGAGGAACTGCTGGGCGAACTGGCGCAGCATCACCTGGATCTGGTGCTGGCCGGCCAGGGCGCGCCGGCCAATCCCAACCTGCGCCTGACCAGCGACCGGCTGGTGTCCTCGCCGGTGGACTGGTATGGCCCGTCGCGCCTGCTGCGGCGCGCCGACGTGCAGGCCTTTCCGCAGTCGCTGGAGCGCCTGCCCGTGCTGCTGCCCACCGGCCACTCGGTGCTGCGCCAGACCCTGGACCGCTGGTTCCGCGAGCAGGGCATCCATCCCAACGTGGTCGGGGAATTCGAGGACAGCGCGCTGATGTCGGTGTTCGCCGCGCGCGGCCTGGGCGTGTTTCCGCTCAGCCGGCTGGGCGGCGACGATATCGGCCTGCTGCGCGGCCTGCGGCCGCTGGCGCGCTGCGACGCGGTCCACGAGGAGATCCACGCCATCCGCAATCGCCGGGGACAGAACCATCCCCTGGTGCGACGCATCCTGGAGCAGGCCAAGACTTCGGTTTTTTCTTAATGTTTGTCACATTGTCGCTGGTTTTTCAGAAATAGAATCAGCTCTATCCTGGTGGCTTTTCCGCACTCTGGAGTACCGCTTTCATGAAGAAAATCATCTGGATCGCGTTCGCCGCGCTGGCCGCGCTGTGGACCGGATTCGTCGCCCTGACCCTGCAGCTGGCCAACTGGGTGCTGTCGCTGATCGCCGGCTCGCAGGTGCCGGGCGCCGCCGCGCTGGGCACCGCGCAATGGAATCCACCGGCCTGGGCCGCGCCCTGGGTCGATCCGTCCTGGCTGAAGGGCCTGCAGGAATCGCTGGTGTGGGCCGTGCAGGGCTTGAACCAGATCCTGCCCGCGGCCGGCGGCCTGGGCACCTGGATCTCGGTGCTGGGCTGGATCTTCTGGGGTTTCATCATGGCCGCGCTGCTGGTGCTGGCGCTGATCCTGCACTGGCTGGCCGGCAAGCGCCAGCAGGCCGAACAGGCCGGCGGCCAGGTGGTGGGATAATGCCCTGGCTTGCGGTCGCCCGCCGCCGGCGCGGGCACGCGCTGGCAGCGGACCGCAAGCGCTGAATCCAGCCACACGGGGAACGGATCATGGATGCGGAAGATGCGGTCAGGGATTTTGTCGAAGGCAGGATCGATCTGGGCGCAGTGCTGACCATCACCCAAGTCGCCTGAGGAGGAACCCGTGAACACGACACCCGCCCGCCTATGCCTGCTGGCCACGGCGCTGGCCGCCGGTCCCGCGTCGGCCCTGAGCATCGCCCCCGCCTATGGCGTCATCGTCTGCACCGTGGCCGGCACCTCCG
The DNA here is from genome assembly GCF_059760925.1 of Achromobacter sp. 1011791174. NCBI lineage: Bacteria > Pseudomonadati > Pseudomonadota > Betaproteobacteria > Burkholderiales > Alcaligenaceae > Achromobacter > Achromobacter sp. 1011791174. Next base: position 37,860 of record NZ_JCBANH010000055.1, on the reverse strand, counting down.
GCCAATACAGCGTGCGCGTGCAAAATACCGGCGCCGTGCCGCTGGCGCGCGCCGACGTGACTGGCGTGCGCCTGGACGCCGGCGGGCATGCGGCCGGCGAGATCGGGGTCAGCCTTACCGACATCGCTCCCGGGAAATATGAAACCGCCGTCCTGGCCCGCCACGGCGAATCGGCCGCGCTGGTCAGCATCGCCACCTACCAATCGATCAACGACCAGCTGGTCCGCGAAGAAGAGCTGTACGCCGGCAAGGTCGCGCACGTGTCGCCCGGATCGGCGCTGCAATACACGCTGGCGCCGCTGGCGACGCGCGGCTGGACGGTCGCCTACGGCACCGCGCAACCGCCGGCGCTGAAAACCGGCGCCGCCGTGCTACTGGCCTACCCCGCGCGCAGCGGCAAGAAGATGGAAGCCAGCCCGCAGGCGGGGCGCACGCCGACCCGCGTGGAGCCGCTGAATCCCTGCCCGGGACCGCGCCGTCGTTGAATCGGCCCGCTCAGGCGCCGGCCAGCAGGTCGCGCTCGTTCAGCAGCGCATAGACGATTTCAGGGCGGTTATCGAAGCTGCGGCGGATCGCCGCCGGAATCGCCGAACGGGTCTTGCGGCACAGGCCGGGTTGCTCGTCCAGCTGGATGAAGATGCCGCGCGTGGTGCGCACCTCGTTGTCGCTGGGCAGAATCCGGACCACGATGCCCAGCTGCGCCTGCAAGCGCTCCTGCATGCGGCGCAGGTCGTCCAGGCTGGCCAGGTTTTCCAGCCGCGCGATCAGGCGCTTTTCCTCTTCCTTGGTGAGCCGCAGCACGCGGATGTCGGCGGCGGGATCGGCCAATAGCCTGTCGCGGTCGCACACACAGGCGCCCGGCGGGCATTCTTGGCGGATCGGAAACGGGAGATTCATGGCGGGCGCGGGCGGTCTGGCCGGTATCGGCCATTCTACTCACGATCGTCGCGTCGGCCCGGCGGCGCGGCCCCGGTAATACCCGTAAGGCCGGCGCGCCGCTGCTGCATAATGCAGGCCATCCGACCGACACGGGAGCAAGACCTTGAAGCGCACCCTTCTGGCCACCGCCATCCTCGTCCTGCTCCTGCCCGGCGCATACGCCGGCGCGCGCGATCACACGTACCAGATCAAGCCCGGCCTGACGGCGGTCGTCACCGTGTCGGGACAGAACCGGCACACAGTCTCGGCGCGCGTGGGCAAGGGCCCCGTCCAGCAACTGGCCGTCATGGACGACGAAGCAGTGGATGTGTTCGAAACGCCCGACATCGACCACGATGGTTACGCCGACCTGGCCATCGGCCAATCCGGCGGCGGCACGCAGGCACGCATGCGCCTGTTCCTGTATCGCCCGAACGAGGGACGCTACCAGGAGATCCGCCATCCCGCTCCCGAGGCCAGCCCCTGCCACGGCTTCGTCAACCCGGTCTTCGACGCCGGCAAGCCCGCCTTCTCAACGGGTTGCCGATACAGCGCCGACAGCCAGGGAGAGGAAAGCTACGCCGTGCGCCCAGACGGCACGGCCGTTCCCGTGTCCTGGATCACGCAGATCTGGTTCCCGCAGGCAAGCGCGAAGGTCGAGGCCCGGTACGAGTTCCACGGCGACGGCACGGTGGCCCGAATCCTGCTGGACGGCGAAGGCTCGCCGTTCGACGGCGGCGACAACGTGGCGCCCTTCGACCGCGTCGATCTCTATGACGCGCCCGACATCACGAGCGGCCCATCGACGCAGCTGCGCGCCGGCGACCGGTATGACGTGGTGGCGCTGCGGCCGGCGGGCTGGCTGCAAGTGCGCCTGCCCGGGCAGAAAGACGCCGCGGCGCTCAAGTGGCTGCGCTATGTCGATCTGGTGATCGACAGGCATGGTCTCGCGCCGTCCGCGCAGGGAGACGCTCCGGCGTCGGACCGGCAGGCCCGCTGAATTGAAATCCTTCCGAAGACGCCTCGCGCGCGGCCTGGCCGCCCTGGCCGCGTTCGTCGCGCTGGCCGCCCTGATCCTGGCCGCAGTCGGCCTGCTGGCGCCCGCCGGTCCCGCCGACGTGGCCGTGGTGCTGGGCAATACGGTCGCGCCCGACGGCCAGCCCTCGCCACGCCTGGCCGCGCGCCTGGACCGCGCCTATGACTGCTACGCCACCGCGCAATGCCGCATCCTGTTCGTCAGTGGCGGCGTGGACGCGGCCGGCGCCGACGAAGCCGCCGTGATGCGCGACTACCTGATCGGCCGCGGCGTGCCCGCCGACCGCATCGTGGCGGACAGCGCGGGCGTCGATACCTGGGCCACGGCCCGCCACGCCAGCGCCTACATGCGCGAGCATGGCTATGCCCGCGCGCTGGCCGTGACGCAGTATTTCCATGTGCCGCGCACCATGCTGGCGCTCAGGCGCCACGGCGTCATGCACGTGGGCGGCGCGCATCCGGCCTATGCCGAGCCGCGCGACCTGTATTCGCTGCTGCGCGAGCTGGTCGCCGTCGCCTTCTATGCCGCTCGGCCGCTATAGTGACGCATCCCCTCAACGACAGAGCGTTACCGTGCTGATCTTCCACAACCCCATCCATCACCTGCACGCCGGCCGCCAGGAAATGTTTCGCGGCAAACTGGTGCCCTGCCACGAATCGCCCGCGCGGCTGGAATTCGTGCTGCAGGCCCTGCGCCAGCGCGGCATCGGCGAACTGCGCGCGCCATCGCCCGCCGACATGGCGCTGCTGGGTCGCGTGCACAGCCCGCGCTACCTGGATTTCCTGCAAGGCGCGTGGCGGGAGTGGATCGCGCTGGATCCGGCCAACGCCGAACTCGACGTGCTGCCGTCCGTCTGGCCGGTGCGGGGTTTCCGCCATGACGTGACGCCCGCCAACTTCGCCGCGCGCGTCGGCCTGTATTCGTTCGACAGCGGCTCGCCGCTGACGGCCGGCACCTGGGACGCCGCGCTGGCCGGCGCGGCCTGCGCCATCGACGCGGCGCGCGCCGTGGGCGGCGCGGGCGGCCCGCGCGCGGCCATGGCGCTGACCCGTCCGCCCGGCCATCACGCCGGCCCGGATTTCTTCGGCGGCTACTGCTTCCTGAACAACGCGGCCCTGGCCGCGCAGGCGCTGCGCGAGGCCGGCGCCGCGCGCGTCGCCGTGCTGGACATCGATTACCACCACGGCAACGGCACCCAGACCATCTTCTATGAGCGCGGCGACGTGCTGACGGTGTCGGTGCACGGCGATCCGCTCACCGAATACCCGTTCTTCCTGGGCCACGCCGACGAGCGCGGCGCGGGCGCCGGCGACGGCTGCAACCTGAACCTGCCGCTGGCCGCCGGCACCGGCTACGCCGGCTGGCGCGAGGCGCTGCGCGCCGGCATGCGCGCGGTGCAGGACTTTCGCGCCGACGCGCTGGTGATCGCGCTGGGCGTGGACACCTTCGAAGGCGATCCGATCTCGAAGTTCAAGCTGGCCAGCGCCGACTACCGGCAAGTCGGCCGCGATCTGGCGACCCTGAGGCTGCCGGCCGTCTTCACGATGGAGGGCGGCTATGCGGTGGAAGAAGTCGGCACCAACGTCGCCAACGTCCTGGAAGGCTACGGGGGGTAGCTTCCCCCGTAGCGCCGCGGGCCGCCGAATGTGACAGCCACTCAGTCGCGCGTGTCTTCCAGCGCCTTGTTGACGCGCAGCGCCAGCAGGGTGCAGGCCACGCCGGACAGCAGATACACGCTGACCGCCACCAGCCCGAAGCGCGCCGACAGGCCCAGCGCGACCAGCGGCGCGAAGGCCGCGCCGAATAGCCAGGCCATGTCTGACGTCAGCGCCGCGCCGGTGTAGCGGAAGCGGCGCGAGAAGTTCGCCGTGACCGTGCCCGAGGCCTGCCCATAGGACAGGCCCAGCAGCGCGAAACCGATCAGGATGAAGGCGTCCTGCGACTTCGGACCGCCGCCCAGCAGCCAGGGCGAAACCAGCGCGAACACGCCGATGGCCGCGGCGAACAGGCCCAGCGTGGTGCGCCGGCCGATGCGGTCGGCGATCCAGCCGGAGACCATCGTGCCCAGGATGCCCACGGCCGCGCCCACGATCTGCACGATCAGCACATCGGATATCTGCTGCGTGCCGCTGACCGCGATCCACGACAGCGGGAACACCGTCACCAGATGAAACAGCGCGTAGCTGGCCAGGGCCGCGAAGGCGCCCAGGAACAGGTTGTAACCCTGGTCGCGCACGATCTCGACGATGGCGATGGGTTCGAGCTCGCCCTCTTCGAGCAGCTGCGTATATTCCTCGGTCACCACCAGCCGCAGCCGCGCGAACAGCGCCACCACGTTGATGGCGAAGGCCACGAAGAAGGGATAACGCCAGCCCCATTCCAGGAAATCGGCCTGGGTAAGCGTCAGATGCAGGAACAGGAACAGCGCGCTGGCGACCATGAAGCCGATGGGCGCGCCCAGCTGGCCCAGCATCGCGTACCAGCCACGACGCTGCGGCGGCGCGTTCAACGCCAGCAGCGACGGAAGGCCGTCCCAGGAGCCGCCCAGCGCCAGGCCTTGCAGGCATCGGAACACCGCCAGCAGCGTGATGGCGTGCATGCCGATCACGTCATAGCCCGGCAGGAAGGCCATGCCCACGGTGGCCGTGCCCAGCAGGAACAGCGCGGCGGTGAGCTTGGTGGCGCGCCCCCAGCGGCGCTGGATGGCCATGGACAGCGCGGTGCCGATGGGCCGCGCGATGAAGGCGAAGCTGAATATGACGAAGGACCAGAGCGTGCCCTCGAGCGCCGGCTCGAACGGGAAGAACACGCGCGGAAAGACCAGCACGCAGGCGATGCCGAAGACGAAGAAGTCGAAGTATTCGGAGGTCCGCCCGACGATGACCCCCACCGCGATCTCGCCTGGCGCCACCTTGGCGTGGCCGCCGTGTCCGGCCGCGCCCGGCTCTGGAACGACGGGGGCATGACCGGGATATCGCGTGGTGGTCGCCATGTGATTGCTCGCTGAAAGGAGGGTTGTAATACGCCTGGCCTACGCTCTTGCAACACATCCGCATGCGTACCCCCCGATGCCCGGCAAGCCCCGCCCGCAAAGGGCCTGGGCGCGGCGCGGCATGTTGGATCCCGCATACTTTTGCTCTTTTTACCCTAGATTTTTGGCGGCTTCCAGCGTAGTGTTCGGTTTAGCTCCCACGGTTACGTTTCGGGGTATGGCCATGCTGTCTCTCCCAAGGCTTTGCGGATGGATGTTGATTGCCGCCCTGCCATTGCTCTCCGGATGCAATGCGGTCCTGCTCTCGCCTTCCGGCGACGTGGCCCTGCAGCAGCGCAACCTGATCATCATCTCCACCGTGCTGATGCTGCTGATCATCGTGCCGGTGATCCTGCTCACCTTCCTGTTCGCGTGGCGCTACCGCGCCAACAACACGGCCGCCCACTACGATCCCGAATGGAACCACTCCACCGTGCTGGAGCTGCTGATCTGGGCGGCACCGCTGCTCATCATCATCGCGCTGGGCGCGCTGACCTGGGTCAGCACCCACCAGCTCGATCCCTACCGTCCGCTGGCGCGTCTGTCCGAAGGCCGCGAGGTGCCGCCCGGCACCAAGCCGCTGGTGGTGGAAGTGGTGGCGCTGGACTGGAAATGGCTGTTCCTCTATCCCGAGCAGGGCGTCGCGGCCGTCAATGAAATGGCCGCGCCGGTGGACCGCCCGATCCAGTTCAAGATCACCTCGTCATCGGTGATGAACTCCTTCTTCGTGCCGGCGCTGGCCGGCCAGATCTACGCCATGCCCGGCATGCAGACCACGCTGCACGCGGTCATCAACCACCCCGGCGAATACGAAGGCCTGTCGGCCAACTACAGCGGCGCGGGCTTCTCCGGCATGCGCTTTCGCTTCCACGGCGTGGACCAGGCCGGCTTCGACCGCTGGATCGCCGGCGCGCGCGCATCGGGCGCCACGCTGGACCGCGCGGCCTACCTGAAGCTCGAACAGCCCAGCGAGCGCAACCCCGTCCAGCAATACGCCAGCGTCGCGTCCGGCCTGTTCGACGCCATCGTCAACCGCTGCGTGGAAACCAACCGCATGTGCATGAAGGACGCCATGGCCATCGACGCCCGCGGCGGCATGGGCCTGCCCGGCGCGCGCAACCTGGCCAGCCTGGACGCCGCCACGCGCGAGCGCATCGGGCTGGACGGGCCGCCCAGGCAGTACGTGGGCGCCATGTGCACCTCGGCCTCGGAACTGGCCATGTAGCCGCCCGCGCCCCGGCCGCCGAGCACGGCGGCGCGGCGCAACCCCGGTCTTCTATCCAGGAATCAAGATGACGGATCAAACAGACCTCGCCAAGCTGATATTCGGCCGCCTGACCTGGGATGCCATTCCCCTGCACGAGCCCATCCTGATCGCCACCTTCGCCATGGTGGCGCTGGGCGGCATCGCGCTGCTGGGCGCGATCACCTACTACGGCAAGTGGGGCTACCTGTGGCACGAATGGTTCACCAGCATCGACCACAAGAAGATCGGGATCATGTACATGATCCTGGGCATCGTCATGCTGCTGCGCGGCTTCGCCGACGCCATCATGATGCGGCTGCAGCAGGCCATCGCCTTCGGTGACTCCACCGGCTACCTGCCGCCGCACCACTACGACCAGATCTTCACCGCCCATGGCGTGATCATGATCTTCTTCGTGGCCATGCCGCTGGTCACGGGCCTGATGAACTACATCGTGCCGCTGCAGATCGGCGCGCGCGACGTGGCCTTTCCGTTCCTGAACAATTTCAGTTTCTGGATGACCACGGGCGGCGCCGCGCTGGTGATGATGTCGCTGTTCGTGGGCGAGTTCGCGCGCACCGGCTGGCTGGCGTATCCGCCGCTGTCCGGCATCCTGCACAGTCCGGACGCGGGGGTGGACTACTACATCTGGGCCTTGCAGATCGCGGGGGTGGGCACCTTGCTGTCCGGCGTGAACCTGCTGGTGACCATCGTCAAGATGCGCGCGCCCGGCATGTCCATGATGCGCATGCCGGTGTTCACCTGGACGTCGCTGTGCACCAACGTGCTGATCGTGGCGGCCTTCCCCGTGCTGACCGCGGTGCTTGCACTGCTGTCGATGGACCGCTACGTGGGCACCAACTTCTTCACGGCGGACTTCGGCGGCAACCCGATGATGTACGTGAACCTGATCTGGATCTGGGGCCACCCCGAGGTCTACATCCTGATCCTGCCGGCCTTCGGCATCTTTTCCGAGGTCGTGTCCACCTACTGCGGCAAGCGCCTGTTCGGCTACGCGTCCATGGTGTACGCCACGGTCGTGATCACGGTGCTGTCCTACCTGGTCTGGCTGCACCACTTCTTCACCATGGGGTCCGGGGCGAGCGTGAACTCGTTCTTCGGGATCACCACCATGATCATCTCGATCCCGACGGGCGCCAAGATCTTCAACTGGCTGTTCACCATGTACCGCGGCCGCATCCGCTTCGAGGTGCCGATGCTGTGGACCATGGGCTTCATCGTCACCTTCGTGATCGGCGGCATGACCGGCGTGCTGCTGGCGGTGCCGCCAGCCGACTTCGTGCTGCACAACAGCCTGTTCCTGATCGCGCACTTCCACAACGTCATCATCGGCGGCGTGCTGTTCGGCCTGATGGCCGGCATCACCTACTGGTTCCCCAAGGCCTTCGGCTACAAGCTCGATCCGTTCTGGGGCAAGTGCTCGTTCTGGTTCTGGCTGGTGGGCTTCTACTTCGCCTTCATGCCGCTGTACGTGCTGGGGCTGATGGGCGTGACGCGGCGCGTCAGCCACTTCGAGGACGCCTCGCTGCAGATCTGGTTCCAGGTCGCCGCCTTCGGCGCGCTGCTGATCGCGCTGGGCATCGCCAGCTTCCTGATCCAGCTGGTGGTCAGCTACCGCCGCCGCGACGCGCTGCGCGACGACACCGGCGATCCCTGGGACGGCCGCACGCTGGAATGGTCCACGTCCTCGCCGCCGCCCGTCTACAACTTCGCCTTCACGCCACGCGTGCACGACCAGGACGCATGGTGGCAGATGAAGCAGCACGGCTACCAGCGGCCGACGTCCGGCTTCATTCCGATCCACATGCCTAAAAACACCTGGGCCGGCATCGTGCTGGCGGGGTTGAGCGTGGTGATGGGCTTCGCGCTGATCTGGCACATGTGGCCGCTGACGGTGCTGAGCTTCGCCGCGCTGATCATCGTGGCCATCGTCCATACCTTCAACTACAAGCGCGACTACTACGTGCCGGCCGATGAGGTCGTGCGCAGCGAAGACGCCCGCACCCGACTGCTGAGCAACCATGGCTGAAACCCTGTCCCCGCCCCTGCCCGGCCATCATGTGCCGCCCCCGCAGCCGGAGAAGCTGAGCTTCCACGTGCCCGGCGAGCACCACCCGAAGAACGGCACGCTGCTGGGCTTCTGGGTGTACCTGATGAGCGACTGCCTCATCTTCGCCTGCCTGTTCGCCACCTACGGGGTGCTGGGCCGCAACTATGCGGCGGGCCCGTCCGGCGCCGACCTGTTCGACCTGCCGCTGGTGGCGGTGAACACCGCGCTGCTGCTGCTCTCGTCCATCACCTACGGCTTCGCCATGCTGGAGATGCGCCGCGACCGGGTCGGCGCCACCCAGGGCTGGCTGGCCGTCACGGGCTTGCTGGGCCTGGGCTTCCTGTCGCTGGAAATCTACGAGTTCGCCCACCTGATCCACATCGGCGCCGGGCCGCAGCGCAGCGCCTTCCTGTCGTCCTTCTTCACGCTGGTCGGCACCCACGGGCTGCACGTCACCTTCGGCATCGTCTGGCTGGTGACGCTGATGCTGCAAGTGCGCCGGCACGGCCTGATCCCCGAGAATCGCCGCCGGCTGATGTGCCTGTCGATGTTCTGGCACTTCCTGGACCTGATCTGGGTGGGCGTGTTCACCTTCGTGTACCTGATGGGAGTGCTGCCATGAATGCGCACAGCGGCCACGCCGGCCACGATCACGACCACGGCCATCACGACGAGGACGAAGGCGGCCACGGCACCTTGAAGGGCTACGTCACCGGCTTCGTGCTGGCGGCCATCCTCACCGCGATCCCGTTCTGGCTGGTCATGGGCAAGGTGTTCCCCAGCTCGCGCACGACGGCGCTGGTGATACTGGCCTTCGCGGCGGTGCAGATCGTGGTCCACATCGTTTACTTCCTGCACCTGGACGCCCGCTCGGAAAGCGGCTGGAACATGTTGGCGTTAATATTCACGCTGGTCCTGGTGGTGATCACCCTCAGCGGATCCATCTGGATCATGTACCACCTGAATTCCAACATGATGCCCGTGTCGACCCACGACATGCGGAATATGCCCTGATGGCGGCTAGAAGTTGATGGCGGCAGTAAAAGATCCCACCGGCGATACCCCCCGAAATCCCCGCAGCGCGACCACCCTGGTCATCCTGGGCCTGGTCGCGCTCGCCCTGTTCCTGGGCCTGTTGCGCCTGGGCACCTGGCAGGTCGAGCGCCTGGCCTGGAAGCGCGACCTGATCTCCAAGGTCGACGCGCGCGCCCATGCCGCGCCCGTGCCCGCGCCGCGAGCGGCCGAATGGCCGGCCCTGACCCCGGACAACGCCGAGTACCGGCGCGTGTCGGCGTCCGGCAGCTACCTGTACGACAAGCAGACGCTGGTGCAGGCCGCCACGGAACTGGGCAGCGGCTACTGGGTCATGACCCCGCTGCGGCTCGACAGCGGCGACATCGTGCTGGTCAATCGGGGCTTCGTGCTGCCAGAGTGGCGCAAGACCCAGGCGGCGTTGACGCCGCCCGCTCCGGCCACGGCGAGCGTGACCGGCCTGCTGCGCATGGGCGAGTCCGGAAAGGGCTTCCTGCGCAACAACGACCCGGCCGCCAACCTCTGGTACGGCCGCGACCTGCCGGCCATCGCCGCCGCGCGCGGCCTGGACCCGGTCGCGCCCTACTTCATCGACGCCGATTCGGACGGCGCCGCGCGCGATCCCAAGACCGCGCCGGTGGGCGGGCTGACGGTGCTCAGCTTCCCCAACAATCACCTGGTCTATGCCATCACCTGGTACGGGCTGGCGCTGATGCTGCTGGTGGGCGTGGCCCTGGTCGTGCGCGAAGAGCGGCGGGCGCGCCAGCGGCGCTGATCCCCGCCTTTTCCCGCGCACTCCTCAGGGGCAATAGGGCTGCGCCGGCTGCGGCCGGCGCGGCGCGCTGGCCGCGACGGCCTCGGCCTGCTCCGCCGACTGGCGCCACAACCGCGCCGGCGATTCGCCGTAGACCCGCCTGTGCATGGCAATGAAGGCGCTGTCGCTGGCATAGCCCATCGCATGCGCCACCGTGGTCACCGATTCCCCTTCGGCCAGCCGGGCGCGGGCCAGCAACAGTCGGCATTGCGTGCGCCAGCGCGTGAACGACAGGCCGGTTTCGGCGATGAACAGGCGCGCCAGCGTCCGTCCGCTGGCGCCGACCCGGCCGCCCCATTCCTCTATCGACAGGCCGCAGGCCGGATTCTTCAGCAGTTCGGCCGCGATGGGGCGCAGCCTGCGGTCGGACGGCATCGGCAGGGGCATGGGCCGAGACGGCGCCGCCGCGAACTCGTCAAGCAGGGTGTCTACGATACGCGCCCGGGCGGCGTCCAGCGGCGCGTCGGCGGGCCAGGCGACGATGCGCAGGATCAGCTCGCGCAGCAGCGGATTGACGTCCAGCACGCAGGGCTGCGCCGGCAGGCCCGGATAGACGTTCGGATCGAAGAACAGGCTGCGAAACGCGTAGCCGCCCGGCATCGTCACGCGGTGCTCACAGCCGCCTGGCAGCCAGGCCGCCTGCAACGGCGCCAGCTCGCCGACGCGGTCGGCCAGGAACAACGTCATGCTGCCCTGCGCCTGGAACAACAACTGTCCGCGCCGGTGACTGTGCCAGCCCGAGGCATGCGCGCGGCCGTCCACGCCCAGCCCGACCACCGGGCAGGCGGCCTGGTCGGGATCGATCACGGCATCGTAGGCGTAAATCGGCATTGTCCGATTCCCTATGTTTTTTGACTCAACATCGTGATTTTGCGTGCGACGCGCTGGCTACGCTAGGGACTTTTTGAGTTGCGCATCATGAAGGCCCCTCTTTCCCCCCGCCGCGACGGCCTGCCGCCGGCGGCCCTGCTCATCGCCCTGCTGGCCCTGCCGCAAGCGGCGGAAACCATCCTCGCGCCCGCGCTGCCCGACCTGGCCCGCCACTGGCGGCTGGACGCGGCCCTGACGCAGTCCGTCATGGGCATCTACTTCCTGGGCTTCGCCGCCGGCGTGCTGCTGTGGGGCTGGCTGTGCGACGCCTGGGGCCGGCGGCCGGCGCTGCTGGCAGGCCTGTGCACGGGACTGGCGGGCACCCTGTGCGCCGCCTGGGCGCCAGGATTCGAGGCGCTGCTGGCCGGGCGCTTCGTCCAGGCGCTGGGGCTGGCCACCTGCTCCATCACCACGCAGACCATGCTGCGCGACCGCCTGCAGGGCGAGGCGCTGACCCGCTGCTTCATCATGCTGGGCGCCGTGCTGTCCTGGTCGCCGGCGCTGGGGCCGCTGGCGGGCCAGCTGCTGGCGGACCAGGCGGGTTTTCGCGGCGTGCTGGGCGGCATCGCGGCGCTGGCCGGCCTGCTGCTGGCGGCCGGATGGGCGCAGGTCGGCGAAACGCGGACGGCCCCGGCAGCGCGCCAGCCCATGCTCCGGCTGGCGCGCCGCATGCTGCGCGACCCCGAGCTGCTGTGCACGGCCATGCTGGTGGCCGGCCTGAACCTGCTGGCCTTCTCGTTCTATGCTGCCGGCCCCTTCATGACAGGGCCGCTGCCGTGGCTGGGGTTCGGCTGGATCGGCATGGCCGTGGCGCTGGCCGGCACCCTCGGCGCGCTATGGAACCGGCGCCTGCCGGCCTCGCAAGGCCCCGCGCGGCGGGTGGCGCTGGGCCTGTGCTGCGTGGCGGTCGGCGTGGCGGCGCAGGGATTGGCGATCTGGCTCGCGCCCATGCCCGGCCTCTGGTGGGCCGTGGCCGCGCTGCCCATCTTCGCCGGCTACGGCATGGCCATCCCCAACCTGCTGGGGCCGGCGCTGCGACGCTACGGCGACTGCCTGGGCCGGGCCGGCGCGCTGTTCAGCCTGGGCTATTACAGCCTGCTGGGGCTGCTGCTGGCGGCGACGTCGTGGCTGCCTTTCGGCTCGCCCGTGCCGCTGGCGCTGGCCTGGGCGGGGGTGACGCTGGCCCTCGCGGGCCTGCATCGGCTGCGCGGCAGGCTGACCTGAGTTTCGCGCCACGCCGGCATGCGCGCCGCTATGTTCTGCGGCGCGTTCCGCCGCCCCATTGATGAGCGCCGTCAGCGCGCGCCAACGGCGCGCAGCATGTCGACGATGGCGTCCTGGCCGCGCTCGCGGGCATGCCACAGGGGGCTGCGCCCGTCCTTGTCCGCCACGTCCGGGTTGGTCCCGAAGGACAGCAGTTCCAGCACGGTCGCCTGGTACTTCGGCCCGCCATCACCCAGGATGATGGCCTCCAGCAGCGCGGTCCAGCCCAGCTTGTTGACGTGATTGGGATTGACCCCGGCGCGCAGCAGCAGGCGCGCGGTTTCCGCCAGGCCGCGCTCGCAGGCCGGAATCAGCGCGGTGCCGCCGTAGCGATTGGTGCTTCGGATATCCGCGCCATGGCGCAGCGTCAGCGTCAGGATCTCGTTGTAGCCCCGCGCGCCGGCATACAGGTAGGCGCTGTCCTCGATGCGGTTCTTGGCGTTGACGTCGGCGCCCGCCTTCATCAGGACCGAGGCCGCCACTTCGTGGTTGCCCAGCGTGGCGCGCAGCAGGGGCGTATTGCCATCCTCGTCGCGCGCTTCCAGCGGCGCGCCGTCGGCCAGCAAGGCCTTGATCCGCAACACGTCGCCATCGCCGGCGGCCTTCAACAGTTCGGTGCCGGCGTCGCCCTGCGCGGCGGCGGCGCCTTCGGCGACCACGAGCAGCGCGGCGGCCAGGAATGTGCGCCAGGAACGAATGATGGACATGCGCGAAACCTCCTTTCTGGTGTTGCGTTGTCCCACGATTATGCCGTGCATGACGACGACGGCCGCGCCGGGCCGCCCGCGCCGCGTTTGGCGAATGGCGCGGATCGCTGCAGAATCGCGGGATTCGTTTTCCTCCGCACCCGACATGGACACCTTCAACTACATGCGCGCCTTCCGGCGCATCGTGGAACTGGGCAGCCTCGCCAAGGCGGCCGAGGTCCTGGACATGTCATCCGCTGGCCTGAGCAAGCAGCTGCGGGCCCTGGAGTCCCATCTGGGCGCGGTGCTGATCCAGCGCACCACGCGCAAGATGAGCCTGACCGACACCGGCACGGCCTACTACGCCGAGTGCTGCCGGCTGCTGGACGAGCTGGACGCGCTGGAAAAATCCGTGCGCCAGCAATCCCAGCGCGTCTCGGGCAGGCTGCGCGTGAACGCGCCGCTGTCCTTCGCGCTGAGCGTGCTGTCGCCGCTGCTGGCGCGCTTCCTGCGGCAGTACCCGGAGCTGCGCCTGGACCTGTCCATGGAAGACCGCCTGGTGGACGCGGTGGGCCAGGGCTTCGACGTATCGATCCGGCTGCGCGCGCAGCTGGAAGATTCCACCCTAATCGCGCGCCGGCTGGTATCGCTGACGCAGGTGCTGTGCGCCGCGCCGTCCTATCTGCAAGCGCACGGCCATCCTCGCGACGCGGACGCGCTGCGCGGGCATGCGATCCTGAGCTACAGCCTGGCGGATGGCGCCGCCTCGGTCGAGGAATCCGGACAGGCCTCGGACGCGGCGGCCGGCCAGGACCTCGTCCAGGTCAACAACAGCCTGATGCTGCGCGACCTGCTGGTCGCCGGCCTGGGCATCGGCGCGCTGCCCTCGTTCCTGGCCGACCCGGCCATCGCCGATGGCCGCCTGGCGCGCGTGCTGCCGGACCTGCCAGCCGCGCCCCGGCACGTCTACGCGGTCTATCCCACCAGCCGCCACCTGCAACCCAAGGTCAAGGCCTTCGTGGACTTCCTGGCCGAGCATCTGCCCGCCACCCTGTCCGGCGATTCTTGACGCCCAGCGAATAGAGTCGCAACCGTCATGGGCTTACTGCCGCGCCTGGCGGTCCGTAAGCTGGCGTCCATTGAAACCGCAAGGACGCCAACATGAATCCCTCCCCCGCTTCCGCCCCGCTGACCGTGGACTTCTTCCACGACGTGGTCTGCAGCTGGTGCTATGTGATGTCTCCCCGGCTGCGCCAGGCGGCCGCCGAACTGGGCATCCAGGTGCGCCAGCGCAGCTTCGTGCTGCAGGACAACCGCGAACAGATGGTGCAGGTCTTCGGCTCGATGGCGCGCGCCAAGAGCGTGATCCTGGGCCATTGGGAAACCTGCCTCGGCCATGAGGACCAGCCCCGCATCGATGTCGAAGGCATGCGCGCCGAGAATTTCGAATACCCCAGCGGCCTGGCCGGCGCGCTGGCCTGCCAGGCCGCCCATCTGGTCGCGGGCGACGCCGGCCACTGGGACATGTTCGACGCGATCCAGGATGCGCACCTGAGCCAGCACCGCAACATCGGCGATCTCGACGTGCTGCTGGACATCGCGGTGGCCCTGGGCCATGACCGCGCCGCCTTCGCCGAACGCATGCGGGGCCCGGAAGTGCGCCAGCGCGTGCAGGCCGACCGCGACGCCGCCATGCGCCTGGGCATCCGTTCCATTCCGACGCTGATCGTCGGCGCCGACCTGGCCCGGCTGCAGACCACGCCGCTGGCCGCGCTGCGCCAGCGCCTGCAAGCGCTGGCCTCGGCCCAGGCCTGAGCCCGATCCTCCCGCCTCGGAACCACCGGGCAGCTTCCTTTTTAATCGTTGTCCGCGCACGCGGACCATCACCTGCACAGGTACATCATGAACGCACGCTTTACCCGCAATCTGCTCGGCCTGGCGCTCGGCGCCGCCCTCAGCCTGAACGCCCATGCGCACGGCGCGCCGTCGCGCGCGCCCGCTCCCGGCCAGGAGGTCGGCATCAGCCCCTGGGGCCCGGATGACGAAATTGGCCGGCTGAACCTGATCACGCCCGAATCGCGCGCCGCCGTCATGTCGCGCGTGACCGGCGGCAAGGTCTATGACCTGGCCACCGAGTACTACATGGGCATGCCCAGCTGGCAGGACGCCGGCGATCCCCGCTATCAATTCTGGATGACCCACACGCCGCGCGGCACCGAGGTCGACGATCCCATGGGCGTGGGCAAGGACATGAACGCGGTGCGCAGCTACACCGGCACGGCCTTTTCCATGTACAGCCACACCGGCACGCACATCGACGCGCTCAACCACTTCGGCATCCACGGCAAGATCTGGAACGGCTTTCGCGCCGACGAACATCTGGGCGATCGCGGCTGGAAGCGCACCGGCATCGAGAAATTCCCGCCGCTGGTGGCGCGCGGCGTGCTGATCGACGTGGCCGCGCTCAAGGGCGTGGACATGCTGCCGGACCAGTACCGCATCACCCGCCAGGACCTGAAGGCCGCGCTGGCGCGGCAGAAGACCGAGCTGCGGCAGGGCGACATCGTGCTGATCCGCACCGGCCGCATGAAGCTGTACAACGACCCGGCCGCCTACATGGCCAAGCCGCCCGGCATGGGCCTGGACGCCGCCCGCTACCTGGTCGAGGAAGGCGGCGCCATGATCCTGGGCGCCGACAACCTCAGCTTCGAGACCTTCCCGTCAGAGGTGGCCGACGACTACGTGCCGCTGCACACCTATCTGCTGGCGCAGCAGGGCGTGCCCATCATTGAGCTGGCCGCGCTGGATGAGCTGTCGCGCGACCAGGTCTACGAGTTCGCCTTCATCGGCGGCCCGCTGAAGATCCGCGGCGGCGACGCGGCGCCGCTGCGGCCGGTGGCGATGCCGCTGCGCTGAGGACACGGCCACCGCGCGGGGGAAGCCGCCGCGCTTCCCCGAAATCGGACAGGGCCGGCGTCGAGGCTTGCGCCGCGCCGGTGGCGCTCAGCCCTGTTCCAACCGCATCGCTGGCCGCGCCTGCACCTTGTCCAGCCAGGCCTGGACATGCCGATGCGAGGCAATCGGAGCGCCCAGAAAGGCGGTGTAGCCGAGCACCGAGCCAACCACCAGATCCGCCAGCGAATACGAGGCGCCCACGATCCAGGCCTGCTTGGCCAAATGGCCATCCAGCACGGCCAGCAGCCGGTCCAGCTGCGCCAGCGCGCGCTTGGCCTGCTGCTCGTCGCGTTGTTCCCCGCCGCGGGGATGAAGGGCCGTGCTCAGGCTCCACACCGCCGCGCCGTAGGTAACGTAGGACCAGGCGCACCACGACATGGCCTGCAGCCGTTCGGGCGTATCGGCCGCCGGCCACAGCCCGCGCTCCACGCCGTAGCGCTCGCCCAGCCACAAATGGATCGCCAGCGCCTCGAACATCGGCGCGCCGTCCACCGTCAGCGTCGGCACCGCGCCGTTGGGATTGAGAGCCAGGAACTCCGGGCGGCGCTGCTCGCCGGCCTTGAGGTCGATCAGGACGCGCTCGTGCGCCACTTCCAGCTCGGCCAGGGCGCTGGCGATGGGAGAGGCGCTGGACATGGGGTGCCAATACAAGACGATGGACATGGACAATGCTCCGTTGAACGGGACCGGGACAAGAGACGCCCGGGCCAACTCTGAGCACTGTAGAATCCATTGCGGACAAATTCTGTCCTCAATATCATCCGGCATTCTGCATCTCGCAATCCGCTCCCCTCTTCATTCGCCACGCGCGCCATGCTCACCGCCACCCACCGCCTGCTGCGCCTGCTGTCGCTGCTGCAAACCCGCAGCCACTGGAGCGGCCCGGAGCTGGCCACGACGCTGGAGGTGCATCCGCGCACGCTGCGGCGGGATATCGACAAGCTGCGCGAGCTGGGCTACCCCGTCCACGCCAGCAGCGGCATCGCCGGCGGCTATGCCTTGCGTCCCGGCAAGGCCCTGCCGCCGCTGTTGCTGGACGACGAGGAAGCGCTGGCGGTTGCCATCACGCTGCGCACGGCGGCCGCCGGCTCGGTGGGCGGCATCGAGGAAACCGCGCTGCGCGCGCTGATCAAGCTGGAACAGGTCATGCCGGCGCGCCTGCGCCGGCGCACCGACGCGCTGCGCGCCGCCGTCGTGCCGCTGGAGCCGCATGGCCCCACGGTGGACGCGGCGCTGCTGGCCACGCTGGCGACGGCCTGCCGCGATCAATTGCGGGTGGCGTTTGATTATCGGGATGGGCGCGGCCAGGCCAGCTCGCGCATGGTGGAACCGCAAGGTGTGGCGCACGCCAGCCAGCGCTGGTACCTGGTGGCCTGGGATCCGGCGCGCGATGACTGGCGCATCTTCCGCCTGGACCGCATTGCCGGGCCGGCGACCACGGGCGCGCACTTCGCGCCGCGTCCCTCGCCTGGCGGGGGAGACCTGCGCGAGTACGTATCGCGCACGCTGCGACTCGGCGCCTATCCGGCGCACGCGCGCATCGTGCTGCATGCGCCACGGGCGGCCATGGCCGCCCGCATCCCGTCCGCCGCCGGCGAGATCGATGAGGTCGACGACGCCCGCTGCCTGCTGCGTTGCAGCGCGGCGTCTCTGGACAGCCTGACGTACTGGTTGATGGCGCTGGACGTGGAATTCCAGGTCCTGGAGCCCGCCGCGCTCATCGAGCGACTACGGGTCGCCGGCGAACGGCTGGCTCGCGGCCTGGCGCGCAGCGCCTGAACAGGCTAGACCGACTTCCGGCCTTCGGTTTCGGCGCGCGTCATCTGCTCCATGAGCAGCGCGACCTTCTTCAGCACTTCCTGCTTCTCGGCCGGCGACATGGCGTCGAACTTCTGCTTGGAAATGCCCAGCGAAGCCAAGGCCGAATAGAGCATCTTGTCTTGCAGGGACATGCCGGCGAATTCCATGAATTCCCGTTCTGCGTCCGAAGGCGCGGCCCGGACCGCGCCCGACACGCCGCCCGCGAATGCCGGCGCCGCGCGCAGCTGCGCATCCTGGAACGCCGAGCGGAACGCTCCGCCCGCAACGCCGCCACGCACGGCCGAGGACGCGATCCCCGCGTCGGCCGACATTCCCAATCCATCCATGCGAGTCATGATGATCCCTGAGCAGAATTCGGAAAAGACGAGGCCCGATGCCGTTGCGGCGGGCCCCAGACCACGGGCGAAAGAACCCGCAGCTTGGCAAGATAATCCACCGGCCGGCAAGCGAAAGCGCGAAGCTGCGGCGCTTCTGTCGCCTTGATCCCTGATTTGGAGATGTCTCATGGATTTTTGCGCCGGCCTTCGGGTATCTTGTGAGTCCCGCACGCGGCTGATCCGCGCGCCCACACCAGTCTCCAGAATCCCGATGAGCTCAGACATCCTCCCCGACGACGCCCCCGTTTCCGCCCCAGTCCCCCAGGCCGACGCGTTCCTGCAGTTCCTCGTGAATCTGGTGAACAACGGCGGACAGCTCAAGAGCATCGGCGTCACGCTGCAAATGGGCGGCATGCTGGTGTCGGGCTCGATCGTGTCGGGCGCCGAGTATTTCGACACCTTTGCCTCGGGCTTCGCTGACGCGCTGGACGGCCAGGCGAACGATACTCGCCAGGCGGTGCGCGCCTCGCTGGCGGAACTGGGCGACGTCTTCCGCCAGCCCCAGCCAGCCGAACCGCTGCCCAACTACATCCATCTGGCCGACGCCCTGTTCTTTAGCGCCGACGGCACGCCCATCGCGGGCCAGCCCACCCTGTGGCGCGGCCGGATCGCCGCCGTGGACGGCTTCATCCTGGGACGCCTGCAATCCGACGTCAACGCCTGAACGCGCCGCAAGGCGGCGCGCCCGAACGGTGACAACCAAGGGATGGCGTGGCGTCTCAGGCCGCCAGGCTGCAGGGCTGGCTCCAGCGCGTGGTGGCGGCACTGAAGCTGCGCCATGCATTGCCATCGGCGCGCAGCCAGGCGTCCAGGCATTCCGGGCTGAGCGCCGAGGACAGGGCCGAGCCCTGGAACAGCAGGTCGCCATGCCGGCGCAGCCAGGCGAAGTCGCGCATCGCGTCCAGGCGATGCACGGCCAGCTGCAGATTGGCGCTCCAGGCGCGCTCCATCAGGCTGAAGAAGCGCCACTGCAAGGCCTGGTTCTCGGAAAAGCCGTCGGGAATGTCGACGCGCACGCCCAGCGCCCGCAACACACCATGCGTGGACGGCACGCCGCCGATGGCCGTGGGCAAAAGGCGCGCGCGCAATTTCGCATTGAATTCGGGATAGCAAAGAAACAGCTCGGCCTGCCGGCAGAGCCGGATATTCATGGGCAACAGGAACGTCACGCGGCGGGCGGGAACGGAAAGCGGCCCGTCTTGATCATGGTCGACCAGCCTGTTCACCCACAGCGCGTCGCCGGTCAGGGCGATGCCCAGATCGCCGCACAGGCGCATGGCCGGATCACCTTCCGCGTCCATGTCCATGGCGTGCTCGACGGACAGGTCTATGGGCAGCTCGTATTTGTTGAAGAACGCCACGCCGGCCAACAGGCTGGCGCCCATGCCCGACGGCGCCAGGCCCTGCCAGGGCGAAGCGCGGCTGCGTCCCTGCACGGCGTACTCATGGACCTGGCCCTGCGCGGTGAACACGGGCTGGAATCTCAACAGCACCGAGTCTTCATAGAGCGCCCAGGCGCGCGACTCGTCATGCATGGCGACTCCGGACTGCGAGAAAGCGGCGCATGCCGGACAGCGGAACTCGCCACGTGCGAAATGGGGAAAGGATGCGCTCGATTGGGGCGGGCCGACAGCCCGGTGAGAAGATCATGCTGGCCTCGAATACCGATAATGGCGGGGCCTGCCGTGGCCCCAGCCCGCCTGAGCTGCCGCGCCAGGAAACCGCGGCGAACTGCCGCCAGCCTCTGCCGTGGCTGGATATCGTGCCGATGGTGCCCAACAGGCACTGCCCCTTGAACAAGAAAATTCTGAATCACTGTTGTTTTCTGAACTTTCCTAGAGACCACGCCACCATGGTCATAAGACCTCGCCCACGGCGGAAAGCCCCCGCCCACCGACGGCCAAGGACGATCCCCCTCAAAAGCCTCGCCGGTTTTTAAGATTCTTCTCATATCCGGACTGGGCCCGGCTTCCTACCATGCAGGAAATGCCGGTAAAAGATCTGAGCCCCCCCGCCACCGCCCCCGAAGACGCACCCCGAGCGGCGTCCGTACTGCTGCAATTTTTCGCCGTGGCCGCGCTCTTTTGCGTCGTGGTGGGCGCCACCCTGTACCTGCACTGGACCTTCAGCAGCGCCGTCTCCGGATACCGCCGCCAGATGAATGCGGCGGCCTATGACGCGCAACTGTTCTTCGACCAGCGCGAATCGCTGCTGCGCTCGATCCTCGCCTCGGCGGTGCGCAACACCGACAAGGCCCCCATCTCCGATACCCCCAGCTACTTCGGCAACACCCGCCAGATCGAAGTCCTGCCCCTGCCCGAGGAACCCGGCCAATACGACTGGGCGCTGGTGCTGACGCCGCGCGACCTGCTGAACGTCGGCCTGGCCAACGCCACCATGGTCCACACGTCCCTGCGGCGCAACGCCACCATGCGCATCGACTCGCACGGCACGCGCGCGGCGCCCGGCATGTCTCCCCGCATCCAGGAATGGCTGACACAGACGCTGCTGCGCCACACTGACATCCCGCCGCGACAGGACGGGCATCCGCCCATCATCTGGCTGCATCCGCCGATGGATACCGCGCAGCGCCTCTTCCTGTACACGCCGCTTGATATCGGCGATCCGCAGTCGGGCTGGATCGGCCTGGAAGTCGCCGGCGTGGACGCGGCGGTCAACCCCGCGAATCTCGGCGGCAGCACGTACTCGCTGTTCGACGAGCGCAACCGTCCCGTGATGCACAGCCCCGGCGCCCCCATGTTCGAAGGCGAGGTCACGGACCAGCGCGAAGACTCCTTCCGTCTGCTGGGCGACGGCTGGCCGCCGACGCACCTGGCCCTGAGCAAGCAGGTCGGCGAA
Source organism: Achromobacter sp. 1011791174 (assembly GCF_059760925.1). Taxonomy (NCBI): domain Bacteria; kingdom Pseudomonadati; phylum Pseudomonadota; class Betaproteobacteria; order Burkholderiales; family Alcaligenaceae; genus Achromobacter; species Achromobacter sp. 1011791174. The sequence goes on along the minus strand of NZ_JCBANH010000055.1, from coordinate 16,881 downwards.
GACGGCTGGCGACTGGTCTACTACACATCGCTGCGGCAAGTGCTGCGCGACCACGCCGCCACCCTCAAGACGGCGGCGGTCGTCACGACGTTTATCCTGGCCCTGGTGCTGCTGCGGATCCGCTACATCCGCCGGCACATGGTCCAGCCAGCGCTGCGCCAGTACGAAGCGCTGACCGACAGCGTGTCGCTGAACCGCAAGCTGATCGAGGTCGCGCCCGTGGGCCTGTGCCTGCTGCGACGCAGCGACGGCACGCTGGTCATGTCCAATGAAATGGCGCGCCACTGGTTCCAGGACACCCCGGGCTGGCGCGCGGAAATCCTCGCCCACCAAGGCGAAAAGGCCGGCCGCGAATACACGCTGGACGATGGCCGCAGCGCGTACCTGACATTCGCTGCCACAACCTATCAGGGCGAGGACGTGGTGCTCTGCGGCATCAGCGACATTTCCGAGCTGAAGAAATTCGAAAGATCGCTGCTCCAGGCCAAGTACGATGCCGAGGCCGCCAATCACGCCAAGACCGTCTTCCTCACCACCATGAGCCACGAGATCCGCACGCCGCTGTACGGCATTCTCGGCACGCTTGAACTGTTTTCACTGACCAAGGTGAACGGACAGCAGGAGCAATACCTGGAGACCATCCAGCAGTCCTCGTCGACGCTGCTGCGCACGGTCAACGATACGCTGGACCTTTCCCGCATCGAAGCCGGCCACGTCGCGCTCGAGGAAGCGCCGTTCTCGGCCGTGGAACTGCTCAACAACGTCGCGGCAAGCTATGCCGCGCGCGCCCATGGCAAGGGCTTGCGCACCTACGCCATCTCCGACCCGGCGACGCCCGCCGCGCTGCATGGCGACAGCACGCGCATCCGCCAGATCCTGGACAACCTGATGAGCAACGCCATCAAGTTCACGGAAGCCGGCCAGATCGTGCTGAGGCTGCGCCTGATACGGCGCGAACGCGGCCTGTCGACCCTGGCCTTCCAGGTCGCCGACACCGGCTCCGGCATCGCGCCGCAGCACCAGGCCCGCCTGTTCGAACCCTACTACCAGGTCGACACGGACAAAAACGTGCGCCTGCCCGGCACCGGCCTGGGGCTGTCCATCTGCAGCCGGCTTTCCGACATGATGGGCGGCTCGCTCACCGCGGTCAGCGAGCTCGGGCTGGGCACCAGCATCACCTTCGAAATCACGCTGCCGACCGCGGAAGACCCCGCCGAAGCGCCGGTATCTTTGTCCGGAAACGCCATGATCTACGTGCAAAGCTCGGTGCCCGAGATCGTCTCGAACCTGTGCGGCTGGCTCCGGCGCTGGGGCGCGGCGGCGGTGCCCTATCCTCCCGCAGGCAGCCCGCGCGTCGACGCCGCCGTTCTGCTGCGGGCATGGCCGTACGCGCCGGAACCCGCTCACTGGACAGGCCCCACCGTAATCACGCATCCGCCCGGCATGAAGCCGCGCGTGGAGGATGGCAGGCGGACCTGGTTCGCCAGCTGCTACAGCCTGTCCAACATCGCGCATGCCCTGCGGCTGGCCCTGGGCCGTTCCGCGCACGTCACGAGCTACGGTCAGCCGGCCAAGCACGAACTTGTCGACCTGCGCGTGCTGGTGGTCGAAGACAACCCCATCAGCCAGCTGATCCTGCGCGAGCAGCTGGAGCACCTGGGCTGCACCGTCGTCACGGCCAACAACGGCCAGGAAGCGCTGGCGCTGCCGGACGCCCTGTCGTTCGATTCCGTGCTGACCGACCTGAACATGCCCCTGGTCGACGGCTACGAGCTTACGCGGATCCTGCGCGAGCGCGGCTATCAGCAGCCTATCCTGGGCATCACGGCGAATGCCTTCCCCGACGAACAACGCCGGGGCATGAACGCGGGCATGACCAGCCTGCTGGTGAAACCCCTACCTCTGAATGTCTTGCGCCAGACACTGCAAGCGGTGAAAGTCCCTCGGAGTTGAAATGCTATCCGAATACAAGGTCCTGGTACTGGACGACCATGAATTCCAATGCGCCCAGATGTCCGGCCTGCTGGAAGAAGCCGGTTTCACCCAGGTGGATACGGCCCATACCGCCGAACAGGCGTTGACGCTGGCCCGCCATCATGCGTACCACCTCATCCTCATGGATCTCAGCATGCCGGGCATGGACGGCGTGCAGCTCATCAGCGAACTGGCGCAACTGCGCCTGAACCCCATGCTTGCCATCACGACCGCCTGCTCGCGCCGCATCATGAACAGCGTCAGCCTCATGGCCAAGGAAAAAGGCCTGGCGGTGATCGGCGCCTACACCAAGCCGCTGACCCGGGAACATGCTCAAGGACTGGCGCAACATCTGCGGCTGGACCGGCATCCGGCGTCCGAGCCCGTCACCGGCCATGAACAGGACGCGCTGTTCGATCGCAAGACCCTGGAGCGGGCATTGCGCACCGGCCAGATCCAGGCCTGGTTCCAGCCCAAGAAGGCCCTGACCACCGGCAACATCGTTGGCGCCGAAGCGCTCGCGCGCTGGCACCATGCGGAATTCGGCTTCATGCTGCCGGCGTCATTCCTGGGCGCGGTGCACAGGCACGGCCTGAACCAGGCCCTGCTGACCCGCATGCTCGAAGACGCGCTGTCCGCCTACCGACGCTGGCGCAAGCTGGGTTTCAAGGTGCCGGTGTCGGTCAATCTGCCCACCCGACTGCTCGACAATCCCCTGCTGCCGGATGAGCTTTACAATACCGTCGCCGCTAGCGGCGTGCCGGCCGAGGACGTGACCTTCGAACTGCTCGAAGACGAAACCACTTCCGTGCCGGGGCAGTACTACATGGGAGCCAGCCGGCTGCGCCTGAAAGGCTTCGGATTGGCTCAGGACGATTTCGGCAAAGGCTATAGCTCCATGTACACCCTGATATCCACGCCGTTCACCGAACTCAAGATCGACCGGGCTTTCGTCAGCGGCGCGGCCCACGACAGCGTTCGCGCCGCCGCGCTGCTGTCTTCCGTGCAGCTGGGACGGCAACTGGGCCTGCAAGTCACCGCCGAGGGCGTCGAAACCTCAAGCGACCTGGAATACCTGCGCAAGATAGGCTGTGATTGCGCGCAGGGATTTCTCATATCGGCCGCCGTAAACGTCATGGACTTCACGACGCTGCTGGCGGACGAACCCCGCCTCTACGCAGACATGGACCTATAGGAACGCCCAACCCGGTATGCAGGACTCGCCCTTCAGCAGAATTACCCGCACATCGCGCCGGCTCAACCTGGCGCTGTTCGGCGTGTTGCCGATAGCGCTGGTCCTGATAAGCGCCATCCTCTGGAGCTGGCAGCGGCTGATCAAGCAGGAAGAAGAAAAGCTGCTGCTGGACTTCACGGTGTTCATGGGCTACATCGAGGCCGAAGAGCGCTTCCTGCAGGGCTTTCGCACCCAGAACGCGCTGCTGCAGGGTCCGCCATCCAGCCCGGACGTCTCGTGGCACGAGACCCCGCCGTCCGAGCGCCAGGGCACGGCATTCTACGAGGGCCGCCGGCCGCTGTTTTCAACGCCCTTCACCGTATCGTGCCTGTCAGCCGACTGCACGCGCGACCAGGCGCAATTGTCAGCCATGGGCAGCTACCTGTCGGCCTACTACTCCACCTATTGGCCGACCACCTACTATCCCGCGGCGGCGGCCTTCCTGGTCAATGCCAGCGACAGCGTCAGCATCAGCGTGCCGGCGCTCGACATGCCATCCAGCTTCCGCCCGCTCAGCCAGAGCACCTACCTGACCTCGGTCGACGCCATCCGCGAGCAGATCGAACTGAACCACATCGTCGAACAGCGCCTGATCGACCTGCATGCGCCCGCCGACCTGCACGAACGCACGCAGGTCCAGTGGTTCACCGCGCCGGCCAGCCCGAACCGCATCATCGGCCTGCTGCCGGCCGGCCTGCCGTCCGGCGTCTGGCGGGCCGAAGCCGGCTCCCCGCCCGATGTCTACATCGCCACCTTGCTCCACCGGGACCGCATCAACATCTTCGACCGCATCCTGCCCTCCGGCCTGTACGACGAATTCTGGCTGACCCGCAACGATGCCGGCCTCTTGCTGGGCGAAGGTCCGCTACCCGACGCGCAGGAGCCCGGGCTGCACTACACGGCGGACGGCCTGGTGTTCAAGGTCATCGACGACTCGGGCGCATGGACCGCCTACTACCGCGTCGGCTACCGCGGCTTCTTCCAGGACAATCTGTGGCTGCCGGTCAGCGTCGCGCTGCTGCTGCTGCTGAGCATCGTCGGCGGCCTCGGCTATGGCCGCTGGTACAACCGCCGCGTGCTGCTGCCCGCGCAGAGCGCGCAGCGCGACATCCTCGAAAGCGAAACCTTCAGCCGCACCCTGATCGAGACCGCGCCGATCGCGCTGTGCCTGCTGACCCGCTTCAAGGGCGAGGTGCTGTTCAGCAACGCCCTCGCCCAGCAATGGCTGGGCGCGCAGTCAGGCCAGCCGCTGGCCCCGTCCGCCTCGGTGCGCACGCTGCTGGACAAGGCGCTGGCCGCGGTCGAGCCCGGCACCTTTGAAACCTTCCTGGCCCAGGACGGCAGGCCACTGTTCGTCGCCTATGCACCGACGCGCTACAAGAAGCAGGATGTCATCCTGTGCGCCTTTGCCGACATCAGCGCGCGCGCGGAAATCGAACGCACACTGGCCCAGGCCAAGCGCGACGCGGACAAGGCCAGCGAAGCCAAGTCGACCTTCCTGGCGACAATGAGCCACGAGATCCGCACGCCGCTGTACGGCGTGCTGGGCACGCTGGAACTGCTGGGCATGACCGACCTTGACGCAGAACAGCGCCAGCATCTCGAACGCATCCAGAATTCGTCCTCCATCCTGCTGCAGCTGATCAGCGACATCCTGGACATCACCAAGATCGAATCCGGCCAGCTGGCGCTGGAATCCACCGTCTTCGATCCGCGCGAACTGATCGAAAGCTGTACCAGCTCTTATGCCGCCCTGGCGCACCAAAAGGGCCTGCTGCTGTTCTCCTGCGTCGATACCGGCGTGGCGCCCTGGGTGACGGGCGACGCCGGTCGCATCCGCCAGATCCTCGCCAACCTGGTCAGCAACGCCATCAAATTCACCGAGGCGGGCCACGTCATCGTGCGCCTGCGCGCGGTGGACCAGCCCAACGGCAACCAACTGCTGACCCTGCAGGTGGTGGACACAGGCATCGGCATCGGCGCGCAAGAGCAATCGCAGCTGTTCCTGCCGTTCTACCAGATCGACAGCGCCAGCCATACGGTGCGCGGCACGGGTCTGGGCCTGTCCATCTGCGCCCGGCTGGCCAAGCTGATGAACAGCTGGATACGCGTCACCAGCGAGCTGGGCCTGGGTAGCAGCTTTTCCATGGCGCTCTCGCTCAAGCCCGCGGCGGGTCCCGCTCCGACCACGCCCGACCTGGCCGGCGCGCGCGTGCACGTGCGCAGCCCGCACCGCGAACTGAGTGAACAGGTCTGCCTGTGGCTGACGATGTGGGGCGCCCACGCCACGCCAGCGCCGCATGTGCCGCCGCCGGCGACCGAGTCCGACGAGGTGCTGCTGGATGTGCTGCGCGCCGAAGACGGCCCGCCATCCGATTGGGGCGGCCGCTACCTGAGCGCGCGCGAGCCCGGCGTCCGGGGCGAGTACGGCCCGGACGCGCTGGACGGACATCGCCTGGACAGCATCGGCTTCGGCATCCAGGCGCTGCTACGCGGCGATAGGGCCACGCCATCCGCCGAGCCGGCGGAACCGGAGTTCCAGGCCCTGGGCCTGCGCGTGCTGGTGGCCGAGGACAATCCGATCAACCAGGCCACCCTGCGCAACCAGCTGGAACAGCTGGGCTGCACCGTCACCGTCGCATCCGATGGCGCGGATGCCTTGTCGCTCTGGCCCCTGACGCAGTATGACGCCCTGCTCACCGACGTGAACATGCCCAAGCTCAACGGCTACGAACTGGCCAGCGCGCTGCGCGCCCAGGGCGCCGTCATACCGATCATCGGCGTGACCGCCAATGCCATGCGCGACGAAGAGGAACGCTGCATGGCGGCCGGCATGAGCTCGTGGATGGTCAAGCCCATCGAGTTGCGCACGCTGCGCCAACTCCTGCGCGGCGTGGCCAAGGGCCGCACGCCCCCCGCCAGTCCCGAACCCAAGCCCGCCATGACGACGCTCCTGCTTGCCTCGCCCCCCGCTCCCGCTTCCGCTTCCAGACAGGTCCAGGCCAGTGCTCCTGCCACCGAGGCGCCACAGGTTCCCGCCAAGTACCGTGAGTTGTTCCTCGACACCATGAACGCCGACCTGGCCAAGATCGACGCCGCGCTCGGGCGGCAGGACGTGCTGGCGGTGCTGCAGACCATGCACCGGATGCGCGGCGCGCTGGTGATGGTCAAGATGAACAGCCTGTCGGCGGGCTTCGAGGCCGTCGAGGCCCAGCTCAAGCGAGACAGCGCGAACCGGAAAGCCCTCCAGGAAGCGGCCAGGCTGATGCAGGAGCTTCGAAAGTTCCTGGTCCAAGTTTGACGGTTGATGCAGAATGCGCGGTAATAACTCAGCCCCGCACTATCTGACCCCTTTTTTCCACATGGATAGACTTCGAATTGTCCTGGCGGACGACCACCCGCTCGTTCTGATGGGCATGCGCGACCTCCTGGAAAAGGACCTGAGTTTCGACGTCGTCGGCGCCCTGTCCAGCCCGACCGACCTGGTCCGGCACCTGACGCAAGACCCGCCGCACGTCGTCGTCACCGACTATTCGATGCCGGGCGACGATACCTACGGCGACGGCATGCGCCTGGTCAAGTACCTGGTGAGGCACTACCCCAAGGTCCAGGTCCTGGTGCTGACCATGGTGTCCAACCCCATGATCATCTCGGCGCTCTATGACGCCGGCGTCGCCGCCGTGGTGCTCAAGCGCGACAACCTCGCCGAGATCGTGACCGCGCTGCGCACACTGCAAAGCGGCCGCAGGTACTACCCGCCCGGTTTCCTGCGCGATGGCGCCGTGGACGCGCGCAGCAAATTCATCGGCGAACGCATCAACAGCCTGTCGCCCAAGGAATTCGAAGTGCTGCGCCACTTCATCCGGGGAGAATCGATGATGCAGGTGGCGGAGACCTTGAAGCGCAGCGTCAAGACCGTCAGCGGCCAGAAGATATCGGCCATGCGCAAGCTGGACGTGCAGACCGACCAGGAATTGGTCGCATTTTGCGTCGAGAGCGAACTGTTTCAGTAGCCCGGTCCGTCTCCCGCGCCGTCGCTGCGCGACGCGCGGGCGGACAGGACCCAGAAACCCGGCAGGAAACATTCCGCCACCAGCAGCGGCTGATCCCGCCGCCAGAACAGGGAACGGCGCGCCCACAGCCCGGGCGACGTTGCGCCGGCATCCCGCGCCACCGCGTCGGCCATCAGAAACAGCGCCGAGCCGGCCGTCAACCGCGTCACCTCGAAGGGCGATCTCCACACGTCGGGATCGTCATACAGCATGCTGCCCAGCGGTCGCTCGCTCAGGCCGCGCATGCCGCGCCATGCATCCCACGAAGCCGCCAGCGGCGTCAGGCTGCGCGCCGCCACGCATTTCAAGCCATCGACCGACATTTCCACTTCACGCAGCCAGCAGGGCGCGCCCGGCGCCAGGCCCATGGCGCGCGCCTCGTCATCGCTGGCGGCATCCGTGCGTTCCTCCCGCACGCACAATCGAAACTCGCCCAGCCGCCGCAACCGATCGGTCAGCGAACCGGGCAATCCCAAGCCCTGCCATTGCCCGGGGGACAAGACCGCCTGAATCGCTTCAGGTCCATAAGGGTTCCATTGCATCCTGAACCACACCGCATCTGTTGAACACGGCTGCAAACTTAGTCGAGGCGGCAACAGCGCGGCAATCGCGATCGGGCGATTTCCATTATTCGCAACTTCCTATAATCCCCGCGTCGACCCGGCATCCGGCGGGTCTGGCGACCTTACGACGGAACAGGAAACGTGGGTAGGAACATCAAGCTGGAGCAGCTGGACTTCCGGCTGCTGAAGGTCTTCATCGCCATGCTGCGCGAGCGGCACGTCGGCCGCGCGGCCGACGCGCTGGGCATGTCCCAACCCGCCGTGTCCACGCAGCTGGCCAGGCTGCGCGGCATCGCCGGCGATCCGCTGTTCGTGCGCAACGCGCAAGGCATGCAGCCCACGCCGCTGGCGCGCGAATGGGCCACGCCCGTGGCCGGCGCGCTGGCCGCGCTGGAGCAGGCGTTGAATCCGCCCTCGGGCTTCGATCCCGCCGCGTCCCGACGCAGCTTCATCGTGTACATGACCGACGTGGGCCAGACGCTGATCCTGAACCGCCTGGTCTCCCGCATCGCCGCCGCAGCGCCTGGAGTGCGCCTGCGGATGGTGACGGCCTGGGAAGGCGCGCTGGCCGAGCGGCTCGACGATGGCGCGCTGGACCTGGCGGTGGGCTGGATCCCGCAGCTCAAGGCGCGCAAGACCAGCACGCTGCTGTTCAAGGACCGCTATGTCGGCGTGCGCGAAGCGCCGCCGCGCGGCCGGCCGGCGGCAGGCCCGGCTCGCTATGCGGTGGCAGACGTGCCGCGCTCGGCCCACCAGATCGTCGCCGAGCGCTTCCGGCTGCGGGCGCTGGAGCCCGTCGTGACCTCGTCCAATTTCTTCATGCTGTCCGAGCTACTGGCTGGCACCTCGCTGACCGCCGTGGTGCCCGGCCATCTGGCGCGGCTGTGGGCCAGCCGGCGCGATGGACTGCGCATCGAGGAACTGCCCTTCAAGCTGCCCGGCATGTCCATCCGCATGCATTGGTCGGCCGGCAACTGGCGCGACGAAGGCATAGACTGGCTGCGCGGACAGGTCGTGGCCAGCGTGCGCGACTGCGGCGCGTTGCTGGAGCCGCCACGCGAGACGCGCCGCCGCGCGGGGACCGCGAAAACATGAAGCGAATCCACCTCATTTTCGGCCTGGCCGGCGTCCTCTTCGCCGCCTGCGCCCATGCCCAGCCGGCCGCCCGCGAGCTAGCCCGCGACGACGGCTCGCGCATCCGCTACTACCTGGAGCCGCGCGATCCCGCGCGCAGGTCGGACCGGCTGCTGCTGGTCATCCAGGGCTCTGACTGCAACAGCGTGACCCGGGTCCGAATCATCCAGAGCGACCTGGTCCGCGCCTGGCCGCAAGCCGACCTGCTGACCGTGGAAAAGTACGGCATCGACGATACCCTGCCCTACGACGGGGATCCCGAGCGTCCCGATTGTCCCGCCGCCTATCTGGAGCGCGACAACTTGCAGCAGCGCGCCAGCGACCTGGACGCCGTGCTGACGGAGCTGCGGCGCACCCTGGGCTACCGTCAGGTCGTGGCGCTGGGCGGCAGCGAAGGCGCGGTGGTCGCGAACCTGCTGGCGTCGCGCTCGCGCAATGTGGACGCCACCATCGCCTTCAATGGCGGCGGACAATGGTTCCTGAACGACATGCTGCACAGCCTCGCCAGCGAGCCCGTGCCCGCGGCGCAGCGCCGCGCCGCCGAACAGGGACTGCGCAGCTTCGCGCGACATGTGCTTGCCTCGCCGCCGCAGGCGATGAACATGAGCGGCCATGGCCACAGCTGGTGGCGCAGCGTGCTGGAACTGGACCAACTCGCGACGCTGCGACAGGTCGCCGGGCCCGTGCTCATCCTGCAGGGCGGCGCCGATGCCTCCGTGTCGCCGCAGGAAACGCTGTCCATGGTGGCGCGCCTGCGGCTGGCGGGCAGCCGAAACATCGACTACCGCGCGTATCCCGGCCTGGATCACGCCATGACCGGTCCCGACGGCATCAGCCGCATGCCCGAGGTGGTCGACGACATGGCCGCCTGGCTGCGCCGAACGCTCGCGCCCTGAGCCGCGCTCGCCCGCGCCTATACTTCAGCCATGAAAATTCAGCTGCTCTCCGACCTGCATCTCGAGTCCGATCCGGATTTCCAGGCCCGCCCCGCCCCCGGCGCGGACCTGCTGGTGCTCGCGGGCGACATCGGCTCGTACCAGGACCGCTCGCGCCTGATGGAAACGGACTTCGGCCTGGGGCGCTTCTCTCCCGCCCGGGGCTGGCCCGCGCCGGTGGTCTACGTGCCCGGCAACCACGAGTACGACAACCTGGACTTCGACGAGACGCACGATCGCCTGCGCGAGCTGTGCCACGCACTGGACATCCACTGGCTGGAACGCGAAACGCGGGTGATGCAGGGCGTGCGGCTGGTCGGCACCACGCTGTGGACCGACTTCGACGCGCTGGCGCAACCAGACGAAGAACTGGGCTCGGTGCTGAAGAAGCGCGCCAAGGCGTTCCGCGCCGCCGACTTCTACCTGGCCAAGGCCGGCATGCGCCGGCATGGCGAACCCTTCATGGCGGAACAGATGCGCGAACAGGGCATCGCCTGCCAGCAATGGCTGGACGAAGCGCTGCGCCAGCCCTTCGACGGCGTCACCCTCGTCATCACGCACTTCGCCCCCACGCTGGCCAGCGCCGATCCGCGCTACGGCGTCACGCCCGGCACCGCCGGCTTCTGCAATGCGCTGGACGCGCTGCTGCCGCGCGCCGACTACTGGCTGCACGGCCACCTGCATTGCGCGCTGGACTATATGAAAGACGGCTGCCGTGTTATCGCCAATCCGCTGGGATACGAAAAGAAGGGCGAGCGCGAGAACTTCGCGCCGGCGCGGACCTGGGATGTGAGGACGGGGGAAGTGGCGGACGGCTGATGTTCCGGGCGGGCGCCTATCGCGCCAGAGGATCGACCTGCGCCGGGCGGAATTCGTCGATGTCGAACGGTTCGAGCGTCGCGGGAACGTCCAGCGGTTTTTCAAGCTGGTGTGGCGCGTAGAACAGCCGATGGTTGCCGACCTCCTTGATCAGCACCTCGTCCTCGAATTGCCATACCTGGTTGGTCTGGGTGTCTTTGAAGGTTTGCATCAGCGATACTCCAACCAGTATTCGATCTTTGCATTGACCGCACTGGCGAAATAGGTTGTTCCCGGCGGAATGATGGCATTCACCGCGATGCCGTTCTCCGGAGCCTGGGCCTGAAATACGGCAACTGGAATGCTCGCCATCAAGATATTGATGTAGCCGCCGGCGGCTGTTGAGCCACCGTACAGATAGACCGATATCGGCTTGCGCGTCGAGTTCACGTAAGTAATTCCCGGCAGTCGCTGCCCGGCCAGATTGACCAGTGTCTGATCGACCCCAAATGCCTTGGCCTTGGTCTGCGGATCCGCGCTGTACCAGCGTGTCCAGACGCCCTCGTACTTCATTCGATATTGGAACCCCGGCGTGATTTCTTCCGAGTTGTAATACGGGATCGCAATCTGCGTCAGCGTATCCCGATCGCTGAACCAGTGATGCCGGACGTAGTAGTACTGCCCGGCCGGAGGCCCGTTCTGCGAACTGCCGCCACTGCGTATCAAGCGCATGACGAGTCCGTCATTGCGGGCATGCTTGGGCAGTTCGTTCCAGTTGGCGTCGTCCCACACGGTAGCCGTCGTGACATGCGGAATCTGCGCGTCGGCCAGCGTCGCCAGGCGGCCTTCCAGCGTGGCCACACCCGACTGTATGCCCGCGTAGGAAAGCGGAATCTTCGTTTGCGCCTTTTTATCGGCCTCATCGGCGGCGGCCTGGGCCACGGCGGCGGCTTGCGCGGCCGCGACAGCCTTGCCGTCCGCGACCACGGCGGCCGCATTGGCGGCCAGCGCCTTCCTGTCGGCCTCGCTGGCCGCCGCCAGACCGGAAGCGGCGGACTGCGCCGCCGTTGCCGCCGCCGCATTGGCGGCGACCGCCTTCCTGTTGGCTTCGTCGGCCACGGCCTGGGCCGCGACGGCCTTGCCGTCGGCCGCCGCCGCAGCGGCCAGGCCAGCGGCCGCCGACTGCGCCGCTGCCACCGCCTTTCCGTCCACCGTCGCGGCGGCCGCGCCAGCGCCGACGGCCTTGTCGTGCGCCGCATCGGCCCGCTGTTGCGCGCCCGCGGCTGCCGCTTCGACCTTGTCGACCGCGGTCTCGACCTGGGTGAAGTTCTCGTTCACCTTGACCATGCCGTCGCGCAGCGGATCGCCGCTGCGGTCATTGGCCTGCTGGCCCACATTGATGGGTTGGAGTCTTTGCATGATGATTTGATTTGAAGAGGTTGCATGGGAGATGAGGTAGCGGGCTGCCGCAAGGGCAGCGCGCGCTCGCTACCCCGCGATCCTGCCCTTGAGCTTCCACACCTTGACGCGAAAGCGCGCGTTGACCTGGTTCTGCGACCAGGCGCCGACCCAGGAGCCACCCGCAATGGCGGGATCCGTGGCGGTGCCGTTCTTGCCTGCCCGCACGATGATCTTGTCGGTCACCAGGCTGTGCGCGGCCTTGATGCCCCACCCGGAGTAGGGATCATTGGGGGCCCCCGTGCGGTCCGTCGAGCAGAACCAGCCGGGTTCGAACCACTGTCCGTTCAACTCGTGCTCGACCACGACCTGGACCGGAGATCCGGGGAACGGGTTATCTATCGTCTGTGCGGTGTTCTGATAGATGATCCCGGGAGTCGTCGCCGAACCGCCGGGGTAGAGCAGTTTGAAGTCGATGTCGGTCTGAAGCGCCGCCTCAAGAACGGCGAGCCTGCTGGCCAGTTGCGCGGCGTCGACGCTGCCGGGGCGCGACACGGCGCCGAAAGCCTTGATGACGAAGCAACCGGAAATGAAGCTCGGATGCGCTTCCGGCCCCCCTTCGACGGACGTATATCGGAGAAACACAGGCGTACTCGTCGAGGGAGCACCCAGGAAGGAGCCGGAGCCATCCGTTTCCACATACAGATACTGGGGAGATTGAAACGTGTGACCATGAGCCTTGTTCTGGCTGGCCTTGATCACGCCATTCGCCACGGACAACGTGCCATCCCCCCGGAGAAAAGCCGCGCCAATCGCGCCTGCGGACTTGCCGTTGTAGTCCGGCACGCGAATGCTGGTAGTCCCATCGCCAAGCGTGTAAGCCCCCCGCTTAAGCGGATCCGCCAGCCACTCGGCCTCGGACACGACCGGAACAGCGCCGTCGGCGACGGCCGCCGCCAGATCCGGAAACGTCGCCCGCGACACGAGCTGTCCATCGCCGGGAATCCAACCCGCCCAGATCGCGCCCCGCTTCGGCGCCCAGGCCACGAAGCCCGTGGGAATCGACTCGATCAACGGCAACTGCGCTGCCGGCACCTTGCCGTCGGCGGCCAGCGCCGCGACGCCATTGGGCTGGCCCTTCTGCGCCAGCGGAATGGCATCCTCCACCGCCGGCAGGTTGGCCGCCGGCACCTTGCCCTGCGCATCCAGCGGCGCCACGCCGTCGGGCGCGCCACGCTGGATCACCGGCAGATAGTCCAACTTCGGCAGGTGGGCGACCGGCACCTTGCCGGCGGCGTCCAACGGCGTCACGCCGTCCGCCGCGCCCTTCTGCGACAGGGGTATGGAATCCGGCAGATGACCGGCCGGCACCTTGCCCGCCGCGTCCAGCGGCGCCACGCCACCGGCCGCGCCCTTTTGCGACATGGGCACGGAATCGGGCAGGTTGCCGGCGGGCACCTTGCCGTCCGCATCCAGCGGCGCCACGCCGCCGGGCCGGTTCTTCTGCACGGCGGGCAGCGCCGCGGCGGCGATATCGCGCGCGGAGCCCGCGAGCGCGCTGGTCTGCGCCACGGCGGTCTCCACGGCATCCATGGCCGTCGTCACCTTGGCGAAGTTCTCGTTCACCTTGGCCATGCCGTCGCGCAGCGGATCGCCGCTGCGGTCATTGGCCTGCTGGCCCACGTTGATGGGTATGAGTCGTTGCATGGAATCCTGATTCGAGGGATCTGTCCGAAACAAGGTTCGGAAATGGAAAAGGCCCGCTGCAAGTGCGAACGGGCCAGGAGAACAAAAAAATATGCGTGTGCCGTGTCGCACGGCAAGGGGCGAGCGAACGCCTGCGACGGCTGTAACGTCCGCGGCGTCTACCCCGCACGCACAAGCAGCTCGGCGACTTTCGCCTCCAGCTGCTCGATGCGCCGCACCGCCCCTTGCAGCGCGGCGACCACGCGCGGCATCAGATAGGGCATGTTCACCCGCTGGAAAGTGTCGGGATCGTCCTTGCTGCCCGTCACCGCGCCGGGCACCTCGGCCTGCAACTCGTGGGCGATGAATCCCTCGTCGGCCTGGCCGGTGGACTTCCATGTGAATGTGACCGGCCTCAGCGCCAGGATGCTGGCAAGGGCTCCATCCGGCGGCATGTCACGGCGATCGCTCTTGAGCCGGTAATCGGAGGCTGAGTTGTAGGCCGTGCTGGTGGCGGACAGGCTGATGTCGCCGACAATCACCCCGTCCTGGTTCTGGAAGACGCAGGCCGCGCCACCGTTGTTCTGCGGCGCATACAGGGTGCCCCACTGATTGCCAGCGCCTACGTAGGAAACGATCGTCCTCGTGTTCGCAGCGGTCTTGACAGGAAACGGGCCGAACGTCCACCTGATCCCGCTCTCGATCTGGCCGCAGATCCCGTAAGGTCCGACGAACTGCAGGCCCATGGGCGCGCCACTGCTTCCCAGCCGATCAAATACCAGCGCGCCCCAGTTGTTCGCGCTGTTGAACTGCATGGACAGATATTGCGAGTCCGCCTGGTCGCGCGAACGGGCGATGAAGCCGGCGACTGTCCCTGCCGCAGACGGGACCGCGGAAACAAAGGTGGACTTGTCGGCGCCGGTCCCGTCCGACTTGAAGCGCAGGCTGTCGGGCGCCAGCGCGCCAGTCAGCTTCCCGGTGATGAGACCGTTCTGTGCCAGATTGAGCTTGCCCGGCTCCGCCAGGGCCGGATTCACCTGCCTGAGCAGCGCCGTGTTCACCTGTTCTATCCGAGCCTGGGTAGCCGTGACCTGATTGACCAGCCCGCCAAGATCCACGCCGTCCGCATTGATCGTCACGCCGTAGGCCTTGACCACCCAGCAACCCGTGACGTTCCTGGGCCGGGTTTCATCCGACGTCTGCGTTACCAGCGAGCTGTCGAAGCGGATGTTTGCTCCTGCCGCCGTCACCGGATAGGTCGGCGACGATCGAGTGCCACCATCGTCCATCGCGGACCCGTAGAACGGGCCGGAGCCCCTTCCAGTCGTTGTGCCATAGGCCATGGGTTGCATGCCGATGATGGGCTGCATGGCATCCATCTGTATCGCCCCCGCTTCCTCCGCCGAATGGGCGCCGTCTCCCGAGAGAAACACGCGCCCCAGCCCGCCGGGCTGCTTGCCGTTCAGATCCGGGATCCGGAAATAATCCTTCCCGTCCTGCGTGAACAACGACCACTTGCCACGCATGTGCGGCTTGTTCCACCACTCCGCGTTGTCGATCAGCGGAACGTTCCCATCCTTGATCATCTTCGCCATCGCGGGAAAGGTCTGCTGCAGGTGCGCATCGCCGTCGGCGGGCAGCCAACCGTCCCAGATCTTGCTGCGACTGGGGCACCAGGCCAGAAAGCCCACGGGCACCGAATCGAAGCTTGGCAGGAACGCGTTCGGCACCAGGCCGTCCGCTCCCAGAGGCGCCACGCCCGAGGGTTTGCCGACGGATGCCTTTTCGACATAGTCGCCGCGCACCCGTGCATCCAGACCGGCCACGGCCAGGCTGACGTCCTTGACCCCGGCGTTCGCCTCGTTCGCCGCGCGCTGCGCGCCGTCCGCGCCGGTCTGTGCCGCCGAGGCCTCGATCCGGGCGCGGTCGGCGGTGGACTGCGCATTTGCGGCGGCGGCGCCGCCGGCGAGCGCGGAAGCGTTGGCGTCCGTGGCCGCCTGCGCGGCGGCATCCGCCGACGCCTGTGCCTGCGTTGCCGCGCGACCGGCCGCCAACCCCACGTCATGCGCGGCGTCCGCCCGCTGTTGCGCCCGGCCGGCAGCGGCCTCCACCGCCTCCACGCCGGTCTGCACCTTGGCGAAGTTCTCGTTCACCTTGGCCATGCCGTCGCGCAGCGGATCACCGCTGCGGTCATTGGCCTGCTGGCCCACGTTGATGGGTATGAGTCGTTGCATAGGGATCCGTATTCAGGAAAGGAATCGCTGGGATGGGGTTCGGAAACGAAAAAAGCCCGCTGCATGGGCAGGCGGGCTTTCGGTGAGGATGAATGCGCGGGACGCGACTTCCCCTCGACGGATCGACTATAGGCGCGCTCCCGCGCCCATACAAGGCTTGTGCGACACGCCAGCGCAAGTGCGCCGCCAGCCCGACCGCCATGCGGCGCAGCATCCCCGCGTGCTATGTTTGAACGCCCGACCCAACAGGAAGGAACGCCATTGCGCACCCTGCTCCGCCATGCCCGCCTGTCCCGTTTCCTGCGCAGTGCCAGCCTGGCCGCCGCGCCATTGATGCTCGCCGCCACGGCCCAGGCCGCCGCCGTGTTCGACGCGGGCGGCCTGCGCATCGACGCCGCGCAGCAGAGCCAGCGCGACGTGAACACCGGCCAGAGCCAGACATTCCGCATCACCGCCGCCTCGTTCCAGGGCGAAGCGCTGTGCGGCCCCGGCGGGACGCTCGGACGCTACCTGCATCCGGATAACGCCAGGCTCGCCACGCGCCCCTATTACTGCCTGAGCCCCGTCCTGCCCGTCGGCCCGGACAGCGTGCTGATGTTCTTCCGCGATTCGAACGAGACCTTTCTCGCCGGCCTGACGGCGCGTGGAGGCCGCCTGCGCGTCGAGCGCCTGCGGCTGTCCGAGGACGAGGCGCGCGACACGGTCGAGACCCGCAAGCTGCTGGATGCGCGCATGCCGGGCTGGAGCCGGGTGCAGACCGACTGGACCGAGACCGCGCTGATTCACCATGAGTCCCTGCGGGTCGTGCGCCTGGGCGCGGGCATGCTGCTCGACATCGACGGCGACACCGCCTTCCTGATGACGCCGCCCGGC
>NZ_JCBANH010000054.1:0-40986 GCF_059760925.1 Achromobacter sp. 1011791174 | reverse complement strand
GTCGCCGCGGCCGCCGGCGACGCGTATCCCAACAAGCCCATCCGCTTCATCGTGCCCGCGGCCGCGGGCGGCCCCACGGAAATCGTCACCCGCCTGCTGGCCGAGCGCATGACCCAGAGCATGGGCGTGCCTGTCATTGTCGAGGCCAAGCCCGGCGCCGGCGGCAACATCGGCGCGGACGCCGTGGCCAAGGCCGCGCCCGATGGCTACACCATCCTGATGGGCACGATCGGCACCAACGCCATCAACCAGACGCTGTACAAGTCGATGCCGTACCAGCCGCTGAAGGATCTGGTGGCGGTGACCCAGGTCGTGTCCTACCCGCTGGTGGTGGTGGTCAACCCCAAGCTGCCGATCAACTCGGTGGCCGACCTGATCGCCTATGCCAAGTCCCATCCGGGTGAACTCAACCGGGCCTCGGGCGGCAGCGGAACGTCGATGCACATGTCGGGCGAACTCTTCAACGAGATGGCGGGCATCAAGATGCAACACATCCCCTACAAGGGCAGCCTGCCGGCGTTGACGGATGTGATGGGCGGACAGGCCGATCTGGCGTTCGACAGCCTGGTCATCGCCCAGCCCTTGATCAAGGCGGGCAAGCTGCGCGCCATCGCCGTCACTGGGCCCAAGCGCTCGCCGGCCGAGCCGGACGTGCCTTCGGTATCGGAAACGCTGCCCGGCTATGCGATGACGTCCTGGATCGGCGTGTTCGCGCCGGCGGGCACGCCGCGCCCGGTGGTGGATCGTCTTCAGCAGGAGATCGCCAAGGCCCTGGCCGACCCCAAGGTCAAGGCGCAGCTCACCTCGCAGGCCGCCGATCCGGTCGCCAGCACACCCGATGAATTCGCCCGGTTCACGACAGAGGAAACCGAGAAATGGGCGCCCGTGGTCAAGGCGTCCGGCGCCTCCGTTTCCTGAACTTCCGCCAAGGAATCCCTATGTTGCCCATCGATTTCCAGGCCCGCCGCAAACGGGTCGCCCAGCACGCGCGCGAACTCGGTTTCGACGCCTATCTCGGCACCCGCCAGGGCGCCTTGCACTATCTGAGCGGGGCGTTCATGCCCTGGCGCGGCGCCGTGCTGGTCACGGCTTCGGGCCACTGCGAGTTCATCTATTGGGCCATGGACGCCGCGCGCGTGCGCGCCGAAGGCCACGACATGGACGTGCATGAATTCGAGTTCGCCGATTTTCCGCAGCTGATCCGCCAGCGGCTGGAGCACCACGGCCTGGCGCAGGGCAAGGTCGCCCTGGACCTGGCGCATCCGGGCGCCGCGCAGATCGCGCCGGGCATGCTGACCGCTGCCGAGTTCTTCTCCCTGTCCGGGCAATTGCCCAAGGCCCGGTTCGAGAACGGGGTGGATGTGATCGACGATCTCATGTTGATCAAGGATGCCGCCGAGATCGAGCGCCTGCGCCATGCCGCCGAAGTGTCCGACTATGGTTTCGAGCAGGGCATGAATGCCGTGCGGGCCGGCGCCACCGAAAATGAAATCGCCGGCGAGATCGAACGCGCCATCCGGCGGCGCGGCAGCACCTGGTCCTGGGCGGTGACGGGCGGCACCGAGGTGGGGGCGGGCGAACGCACCGGCTTCCTGCGCGGCGTCACGCAGCAGGCAACCGACCGACCCATCGGGCGCGACGAATTCGTCATCCTGGACCTGCATCCGCTGCTGGATCTGTACATGGCCGATACGGCGCTGCCGATCTTCCTGGGGCGGCCGACCGGGGCGCAGGCTGCCTTGATTGATTGCTGGGAGGAAACCGTGCAGACCATGCTCGCCGCGCTGACGCCGGGGCGCGCCATCGCCGACTGCGCGCGGCGCGGCATCGCCGTGTTTGAAAAGCATGGGCTCGCCGAGTTCGGCCTGCCCCTGTTCGGCCACGGCCTGGGCACCTGCGCCCGTACCCGTCCCTTCATCAACCTGCGCAGCCACGACGAGGTCACGCCGGGCATGGTGGTGGCATTGGGCACGCACCTGTACCGGCCCGGCCTGGGCGGCATGCGGCTCGAATACCCCGTCCTGATCGGTGAGCACGGCGCCGAGCCGCTGCTGCGCACCGAGGCCCGCGTCCATCGCCTGCCTTGAACCCATTCTTCGGAGCCCGAACATGAAAGCCCAAGCTCTCAGTCCGCTCATCGGCGCGGAAGTGCGCGGCGTGGATCTCGAAACGCTGGACGACGCGGCCTTTGTCGCCGTGAACGAACTGTTCCTGAAGCATCAGCTGCTGGTCTTCAAGGATCAGCAGCTGTCGCCGGAAGGGCAGCTGCGCTTCAGCCGCCGCTTCGGCGAACTGGATATCCACGTGCTGGCCCAGTACAACCATCCCGAGTACCCCGAGATCTTCGTGCTGTCGAACGAAGTCAAGAACGGCGTGCCCGCGGGCATTGCCGACGGCGGTTCCTACTGGCATTCGGATTTCGCCTTTCGCGAATGTCCCGCCAAGGCCACCATCCTGAACGCGCAGACCATTCCGCCCGAAGGCGGCAATACGCTGTTCATCAACATGTACCGCGCCTACGACACGCTGGACGATGCGATCAAGGCGCAGCTGGACGGATTGAAGGCCGTGCATCGGTATCGCCCGCGCAGCAGCCGCGCCGACGAGGGCACCCGCGTGGTGATGGATGCGACGCAATTGGCGGAGACACCGGACGTGGAACATCCCATCGCGCGCACCCACCCGGAGACGGGGAGGAAAGCGCTGTACGTGCATCCCGGCATGACCGCCGAGGTGGCGGGGTGGGGCGCAGAGGACAGCCGGGAGCTGCTGGAACGCCTGTTCGCGCATTGCACCCAGCCGGAATCTCAGTACGCGCTGCAGTGGTCGCCGGGCGATGTCGTGATGTGGGACAACCGCTGCGTGATGCACAAGGCGACCACGCGGGAGCTGCCGGCCAGCCTGCGGCGGACGATCTATCGGACCACGGTCATGGGCGAGCGTCCGGTATAGGCCATGACGCGTCCCGCCCGCGCCGATCCCTGCCAGGCCATCGGCGAGACCAGGATCGAGAGCATGGCGCTGGACGGCGGCGGTCGCATCGCGCCGGCGCGCGTGGCCTGGCGCCGCTACGGGCCCGAGCCGGCGCAGGCCCGCGCCGTCGTGCTGCTGCTGCACGGCATCTCCGGCAGCCAGCAGGCGCTCGCGCCTGTCAGCGGGGAAGTCCATCCTGATGCGGGATGGGCATCCGGGTGGCTGGGGCCCGGCGCCGCGCTGGATACGCGCCATACCTGCGTGCTGGCGCCCAATGCGTTGGGCTCGTGTTTTGGCAGCAGCGCGCCGGATGCGGAATTGCCCGCCTCGTTTCCCGACTTCACCATCACCGACAGCGTGCGCCTGCAGGGGCTGTGGTTGCGCGCGCTGGGCGTTGCGCGGCTGGATGCGGTGGTGGGCTATTCCTACGGCGGCTATCAGGCGTTCCAGTGGGCGCTCGATCCGCCCGTGCCGCTCGGGCGGGCGCTGGCGCTGGCGTCCGGGCCGCGCGGCGGCGGCAGTTGGAGCGACGTGATCGCGTTGCGGCGCCTGGCCGCCGCGCGGCGGGCCGGCGATGCCTTGGCGCAAGAGCAGTGGGTCGCGGCGCGGCGGGACGCCTTGATGCGCTATGGCCGGGGCCTGTGGTTGGCCGATGCCGGCGCGCCCGAGCCCGGGCAGGCGCTGGACGCCGAGGCGCGCGCCTGGGCGGCGCGCTTTTCGCCCTGGTCGATGGCCGCCTTGCGGGCGGCAGCCTGCCGCCATGACGTCCGCCACGCGCTCGCGTCCTTGCGCGCGCCGTTGTACTGGCTGCGCTGCGCGTCGGACCTGCTGTTTCCGCCCGGCGATGAAACCGCCTTGCCGCCCTGCGTGCATCCCATGACGGTGGCCGGACGCTATGGCCATGCCTCGCCCGCGCTGGAAGGGCCGCTGTGGGATGCCTGCCTGCGCCGGGCGCTGGCCTGAATGCGGCGGAGCTGGCCGCTGTCGGCGCCAGGCCGCGGACGAAAAAAAACTGCCCGCATGCGCGGGCAGTTCTTCCTGGGCGATCAGCCGATCCTTACTGGATCTTGGCCTTTTCGCGCAGGTCCTTCTGGTAGTCGGCCAGGGTTTGCTGGCGCAGCATTTCCTCGATCTGCGGGCGCACCTGATCCAGCGGCGGGAACTGCACCGGGCGGGTGTCGTCGACCTGGATGATGTGCCAGCCGAACTGCGTCTGGACGGGCTTGTCGACCAGTTGGCCCTTCTTCAGCTGCGTGACGGCCTGAGCGAAAGGCTGCACGTAGTTGGTCGGGGGAGCCCAACCCAGGTCGCCACCCTTTTCGGCGCTGCCGGGATCCTTGGAGTTCTTCTTGGCCAGATCGTCGAACTTGCCCTTGTTGCCCTTCAGTTGGGTCAGCAGGTCGTTGGCGGTCTTTTCGTCTTCAACCAGGATGTGGCGGACCTTGTACTCCATCTTGCCCGCTTGTTCCTTCTTGATCTTTTCGTACTCGGCCGTGACCTTGGCGTCCGACACCGGGTGCTTGGCCAGATAGTCGGCCATCAGCGCGCGCACCAGGATGCCCTGGCGAGCCAGTTCGATCTCGGTCTGCACGTCGGCCTGCTTGGCGATGCCGTTGGATTCGGCGGCCTGCACGAAGATCTGGCGGTTGATCATTTCCTGCTTGACCTGCTCGCGCAGCTGCGGGGAATCCGTGGCGCCCTGGGTGACCAGAAGCTTGACGAATTGATCCAGGCTCTTCTGCGGAATGGCCTTGCCGTTGACGGTTGCCACGTTCTGGGCAAAAGCCGGCAGGGCGATGGCGCAAGCGGCGGCCAGCATGACGATGCGTTTCATGAAAGTCCTTTTACCTTCTATTTGGGAGCCTGTGCGTCTAGCGCAAGCGCATGGATCGGATAGGGGATCAAATCTTGCAAATGATGATACACCAGCCTATGGCGGGCGACGGCGGACTGCCCGGCGAAGCAGGGCGCCACAATCAGCACGCGGTAGTGGCCGGCGCCGTTTTTACTTCCTTCATGGCCTGCGTGCAAATAGGACTCGTCTTGAATTTCAAGACTGACCGGTTCCAGCGCGGCCAGGCGCTCCCGGATCAGGGCGATGCGGTCGGTGGTTTCTGACATGTTGGTAGGGTAGAGGTTCCGCCGTCGACCACCCGCGCGGGACGTCGATGGCGGAAAAAATGAGGGGTCAGGGTTGCGGCTTGCCGCCGGACGCGCCGGAATCGGACGACGTCTCTTCGCCGGGCTGGATATGTTTGCCCAGCCAGAGCGATTGGCCGATCACGAACACGATCATCAGGCCCATCAGGCCGAAGGCCTTGAAGCTGACCCATTGCGACTCGGTGAACTGGCCGGAGAAGGCCACGTACAGGTTGAGCGCGCCGGCCACCAGGAAGAAACCCGCCCAGACCAGGTTGAGCTTTTCCCAGGCCGGGTCGGGCAGCTGGATCTGCTTTTCCATCAGGCCGCGGATCAGGTTGCGGCGGAAGAACAGCCGCGCCAGCACCAGCGCGCCGCCGAACAGCCAGTACAGCACGGTCGGCTTCCACTTGATGAAGACATCGCTGTGCAGCCAGATGGTGGCGCCGCCGAACACCAGGATCACGGTCAGGTTGATCCAGTGCATGGCCTCGATGGCCTTGCCGGTGAGCTTGAGCCAGACGATCTGCAGCACGGCGGCCGCCATGGCGACGCCGGTGGCGATGAAGATGTCCGCATACCGGTAGGCGACAAAGAACAGGATCAGCGGGAACAGGTCGAACAGGAACTTCTTCATGCGGGGCTTCAGTCTTCCAGCGGTTCAAACGTCATCGACAGCGAATTGATGCAATAGCGCAGCCCGGTGGGCTCGGGGCCGTCGGGGAAGACGTGGCCCAGGTGAGCGTCGCAGATATTGCACAGCACCTCGGTGCGCACCATGCCGTGGCTGATGTCGCGCTCTTCACGCACCCGCGCCGGGTCGATCGGCTCGAAGTAGCTGGGCCAGCCACAGCCGGCGTCGAATTTGGTGTCGGAAGCGAACAGCGGCGTGCCACAGCCCACGCAGCGGTAGATGCCGTGGGTGAACGTGTTCCAGTAGCGGCCGGTGAAGGCGCGTTCCGTACCTTTTTGGCGGGCGACGACGTATTCTTCCGGTGACAGCTGGGCCCGCCATTCAGCGTCGGATTTGCGTACTTTGTCCATATATAGCGCTCTTGGAGTCCCGAGGCCCGGAATGGTTCGGGCATAATCCCGCCCCATGTTAATCCAGTTTGACCAGGTGGTCGTTTCCACGCCGCAAGCCGAGGTGCTGCGCGGGCTCAGCCTGACGCTGGCACAGCGCCGCGTCGGCATCGTCGGCCCGAACGGCGCCGGCAAGAGCACGCTGGCGCGCCTGCTC
Organism: Achromobacter sp. 1011791174; assembly: GCF_059760925.1. Classification (NCBI taxonomy): domain Bacteria; kingdom Pseudomonadati; phylum Pseudomonadota; class Betaproteobacteria; order Burkholderiales; family Alcaligenaceae; genus Achromobacter; species Achromobacter sp. 1011791174. Next base: position 34,634 of record NZ_JCBANH010000054.1, on the reverse strand, counting down.
AACGGCCTGGCCTTGCCGACCTCGGGCCGGGTCAGCGTGGATGGGCTGGATACGCGCCAGGACCTGAAAGCCGTGCGGCGACGGGTCGGCTTCGTGTTTCAGAATCCCGAAAACCAGATCGTCTTTCCCATCGTGCGCGAAGACCTGGCTTTCGGCCTGAAACAGCTGGAACCCGACCGCGCCCGCCGCGAGGCCCGCATCGAGGATCAGTTGCAACGCCTGGGCGTGGCTCACCTGGCGGACCGGGCCAGCCACAGCCTGTCCGGGGGCGAGCGCCAGTTGGTCGCCCTGGCCGCGGTGCTGGTGATGGATCCGGCGCTGGTGGTGTTCGACGAACCGACCACCCAACTGGACCTGCGCAATCGCAACCGCGTCCGCGATGCGATCGCCGGGCTGGCCCACGACGCCGTCGTGGTCAGCCACGACCTGGCGCTGCTGGAGGATTTCGACCGGGTGCTGGTGATCGCCGATGGACGCGTCGCCGCCGACGACCAGCCGGCCGCCGCCCTGCGCTGGTACCGTGATCATTTCGCCTGAGGGCGGCCGCCCATGCTCGAACCGCTCTATATCGCAGGCAATTCCCGACTGCACCGGCTGCCTGCCGGACTGAAGCTGCTGGCGCTGTGCGCGGCGGGGGCGGGGCTGTTCGCGCTGCGCGATCCGCGCTGGCTGGGCCTGGCGTTGGCCGTGGCCGCCGGGTTGGTCTGGTCCAGCGGCGCCGGGGCCGCGCTGCTCTGGCGCCAATTGCGCGGCCTGGCGTGGGTTCTGCTGGCGCTGGGATTGTTCACCGGCTTTTTCCAAGGTTGGGTCGAGGCGCTGGCGGTGCTGCTGCGGGTCGGCGCGATGGTGGGGCTGGCGCTGGCCGTGACGCTGACCACGCGCACCGCCGATCTGATCGCGGTATGTGAATGGGCGCTGCTGCCCTTGCAGCGCCTGGGCCTGCTCGATGCCGGCAAGGTGGCGCTGGCCCTGGCGCTGGCGCTGCGCTTCGTTCCCGAGATCTGGCGCAATTTCCATGAGATCCGCGAGGCGCAGGCCGCGCGCGGGCTCGGCGCCAATCCCCTGGCGCTGATCGTGCCGCTGATCGTCCTGACGCTGAAGCGGGCGCAGGAAGTCTCCGAAGCCATCGACGCGCGCAGTCCCTGAACGCGACGCCTCTTGACCGCGCTTTCATCATCCGGGAAGAATCATCCGGGAAGAATCATCCGGGAAAATCGTCCCTAGGGAGGGGAATGCCATGAAATCCAACAATACCGTGCTGGTGGCGCTGTTCGCGGCGCTCATCGTGGTGCTGAGCCTGGTGCCGCCGATTCCGCTGCCGGCCATTCCGGTGCCGGTCACGCTGCAGACGCTGGGCGCCATGCTGGCCGGCGCCATGCTGGGGCCGGTGCGCGGGGCGCTGGCCTGCCTGCTGTATCTGGCGCTGGCGGCCATCGGCCTGCCGGTGCTGCCGGGTGGACGCGGCGGGATGGGGGCCTTCCTGGGGCCGACCGGCGGATTCCTGATCGGCATGCCGATCGGCGCCTTTGTCACGGGCTGGCTGGCGCGCCGGCTGGCGGGCCGGGCGCCTGGCACCTGGGCCGGCGTGGCGGGCTATGCGGTCGCCTGCGTGGTCGGTGGCATCGCGGTGGTGTATGCCTGCGGCGTGCCCTGGCTGGCCTCTGTCGCCAAGATGGACCTGGGCAAGGCGGCGCTGGCCGTGGCCGTGTTCGTGCCCGGCGATCTGATCAAGGCAGCCGTGGCCGCCTGGGTGGCGTCGCGCGTGGCGCGCGTCTGGCCCATGCCGGGCCGTTGAGGCTCGCGGGCGGACGCATGAGGACAGGGAATCCCCCAACTGACGCATGGGGGGCTTTCCAGTACAAGTTCGCCATTGACGAATGCGTTCGCTGAGTTTCGGTTTCCGTAGCACATCAGGGATTTACCGTAGTTGCGCCGCATCATGTGATACTGATTTAACCCTATAATATTTTTTTCTGTATAACTTTAACTAGGCTCGCTTCGCCTCAAACGAGGCACCAAAAGAAGAGCCGCCACAGGAGACAAAACATGCGCAAGCATTTCGGCTTGACCGCGGCCGCCGCCGCCGTTGCCCTGACCCTTCCGCTGCTGGCCAGCGCCCAGGTCAAGGTCGGCGTGACGGTGTCCAGCACCGGCCCCGCCGCCTCGCTGGGCATCCCCGAGCGCAACACGGTCGCCCTGCTGCCGAAGGAAGTGGCCGGCCAGAAGATCGAATGGATCGTCCTGGACGACGCCACCGACACGACGCAAGCCGTCAAGAACTCGCGCAAGCTCGCCTCCGACGACAAGGTAGACGTGCTGATCGGCACGTCGGTGACGCCGGGCTCGCTGGCCATGGTCGACGTGGCCGCCGAAGCCAAGGTGCCGATGATCAGCGTGGCCGCCAGCGCCAAGATCGTCGAGCCGGTCGACGACAAGCGCCGCTGGGTCTTCAAGACTCCGCAGAACGACGCCCTGATGGCCGGCGCGCTGGCCGACGCCATGTCCAAGTCCAAGGTCAAGACGCTGGGCTTCATCGGCTTCGCCGACGCCTACGGCGACGGCTGGCTGGACGTGATGCAGAAGGCCGCCAAGGCCAAGGGCATCGAGATCGTCTCGATCGAAAAATACAGCCGCACCGACACCAGCGTGACCGGCCAGGTCCTGAAGCTGGTCGGCGCCAAGCCCGACGCCATCCTGATCGCCGGCGCCGGCACGCCCTCGGCCCTGCCGCAAAAGGAACTGCGCGCGCGTAACTATGGCGGTGTGATCTATCAGACCCACGGCGCCGCCAACAACGATGTGCTGCGCGTCTGCGGCAAGGATTGCGACGGCATGTTCCTGCCGGCCGGCCCGCTGCTGGTCGCCGCTCAGCTGCCTGACAGCAACCCGGTCAAGAAGTCGGCCCTGGCCTACGTCGAGACCTACGAGAAGGCCCACGGCGCCGGTTCGACCAACACCTTCGGCGGCCATATGTGGGACGCCGGCCAGCTGGTCGTGGCCGCCTTGCCCGCCGCGTTGAAGACCGGCGCCAAGCCCGGCACGCCGGAGTTCCGCGTGGCCATGCGCGACGCGCTGGAAAGCATCAAGGACCTGCCCGCTTCCCAGGGCGTGTTCAACATGTCGCCCACCGACCACGCGGGCTTCGATGAACGCTCGCGCGTCATCGTCAAGGTCGAAGGCGGCAAGTGGGTGTACCAGCCGGGCCTGTAAGGCGCGGCTCGCCTGTTCACAGGGCGCCCGCAAGCGGCGCCCGCGCCATGGGACGCGCCGGCCGGAACACCCAAGCAATCACAAGGTAGTTGTTCGATGGATTCCTCAATTGCGCTGATTCTGCTGCAGGACGGTGTGGTCAACGGCGCTATCTATGCCCTCCTGGGCATGGCTCTGGTGCTGGTTTTCGCCGTCACGCGCGTCATCTTCATTCCCCAGGGCGAGTTCGTGGCGTTCGGCGCGCTGACGCTGGCCATGCTGGTCGACGGCAAGGTGCCCGGCACCGCCTATCTGCTGCCCCTGCTGGGCGTGGTCGCGCTGGCGCTGGAAGTGCTGCGCGCCGTGCGCACCCGCAACGCCGCCGGGCTGCCCAAGGCCTTTGTCGCCTGTCTCGTCCTGCCGCTCGCGCTGCTTTGGCTGACGCAGAGCTATGTCGCGCCCGGCACGTCGCTGTGGCTGAACATGCTGCTGACGCTGGCGCTGGTCATTCCGATGGGCCCGATGGTCTATCGCATCGTCTATCAGCCGCTGGCCGAAGCCACTGTGCTGGTGCTGCTGATCGTGTCGGTGGCCGTGCACTTCGCGCTGACCGGCCTGGCCCTGGTGTTCTTCGGCGCCGAAGGCTGGCGCACGCCGGCGTTCGTGAGCGGCCAGGTGGACCTGGGCTTCATGACCTGGTCGGCCCAGAGCCTGTTCGTGGTCGCGACCTGCGCCATCCTGATCGTCGGCCTGTGGCTGTTCTTCGGCAAGACGCTGTACGGCCGCGCGCTGCGCGCCACCGCCGTCAACCGTCGCGGCGCGCGCCTGGTGGGCATCAGCACCACCATGTCGGGCAGCCTGACCTTCACGCTGGCCACCGCCATCGGCGCGATGTCGGGCATGCTGATCGCTCCGATCACCACGGTCTATTACGACACCGGCTTCCTGATCGGCCTGAAGGGCTTCGTCGGCGCCATCATCGGCGGCCTGGCGAGCTATCCCGTGGCGGCCGCCGGCTCGCTGCTGGTGGGCGTGCTGGAATCGTTCTCGTCGTTCTGGGCCAGCGCCTACAAGGAAGTCATCGTCTTCACCCTGATTATCCCGGTTCTGGTCTGGCGTTCGTTCAGCAGCCATCACGTGGACGAAGAGGAATAAACGTCATGAACCGCATCTTGCTTATCGTCTTCGTCGTCGCGTTGGCGGCGCTGCCGCTGGTGCCGGCCACGCCCGAGTTCTGGGTGACCCAGCTGAACTACATCGGGCTGGCCAGCCTGGTGGTGCTGGGCCTGGTGCTGCTGACCGGCGTGGGCGGCCTGACCTCGTTCGGCCAGGCGGCCTTCGTCGGCCTGGGCGCCTACACCACGGCCTTCCTGACCACCCAGTACGACGTGTCGCCGTGGCTGGCCCTGCCGGCCGGCCTGGTGCTGACCGGCGTGGTCGCCTACCTGGTGGGCGCGATCACGCTGCGCCTGTCCGGCCACTACCTGCCGCTGGGCACCATCGCCTGGGGGCTGTCGCTGTACTTCCTGTTCGGCAACATCGACTGGCTGGGCAAGCACGACGGCATCGCCGGCATCGAGCCCATCAGCATCTTCGGCATCTCGCTGGCCAGCGGCCGTCACATCTATTTCCTGATCTGGGCCTTCGTGCTGCTGGCGCTGCTGGCCACGCGCAACCTGCTGAACTCGCGTCCCGGGCGCGCCATCCGCGCGCTCAAGAGCGGCGCGGGCATGGCCGAGTCCATGGGCGTGAACACGGCCGCGTACAAGGTCGTGATCTTCGTCTGGGCCGCGCTGCTGGCCTGCGTGTCGGGCTGGCTGTATGCGCACATGCAGCGCGCCGTCAGCCCCAGCCCGTTCGGCATCAACTACGGCATCGAGTACCTGTTCATGGCGGTGGTCGGCGGCGCCGGCTACGTCTGGGGCGCGCTGCTGGGCTCGACCGTCATCCTGGTGCTGAAGGACCAGTTGCAGAACTGGCTGCCCAAACTGCTGGACACCAACGCCAACTTCGAGATGATCGTCTTCGGCGTGCTGCTGATCCTGATGCTGCAATACGCGCGCAACGGCCTGTGGCCGATCCTGGCCAATTGGTGGGATGGCCTTACCGGCGCCGACGGCTCGCGCCGCAACCTGGCGCCGCCGGCGCCCGCGCCCGCCTTGCCGGCGCGCCAGCGTCCGCAACCCGGCCAGGTCGTGCTGGAAGTGGATGCCATCCGCAAGGAATTCGGCGGCCTGGTGGCGGTCAACGACATCAGCTTCAAGGTCAGCTCCGGCGAGATCATGGGCCTGATCGGCCCGAACGGCGCCGGCAAGAGCACCACCTTCAACCTGATCAGCGGCGTGCTGCCGGTCACGCGCGGCCAGGTCCGCTTCATGGGCGAGCGCATCGACAACCGCTCGGCGCGCGAGATCGCCAAGCTGGGCGTGGGACGCACCTTCCAGCACGTGCAGCTGTTGCCGGGCATGACGGTGCTGGAGAACGTGGCGCTGGGCGCGCACCTGCGCTCTGACGTGGGCGTGCTGGCTGGCGCGCTGCACAGCGACCGCGCCCGCGAAGCCCAGCTGCTGCACGAGGCGGCCGAGCAGGTCAAGCGCGTGGGCCTGGGCGAGTACCTGTACGAGCAGGCGGGCAACCTGGCCCTGGGCCAGCAGCGCATCCTGGAGATCGCGCGCGCGCTGGCCGCCGATCCGGTGCTGCTGTTGCTGGACGAACCCGCAGCCGGCCTGCGCTACAAGGAAAAGCAAGACCTGGCCCGCGTGCTGGAACAATTGCGCGCCGAAGGCATGAGCATTCTGCTGGTTGAACACGATATGGATTTTGTGATGCGCCTGACCAACCACCTGGTGGTGATGGATTTCGGCACCAAGCTGGCCGAAGGCGTGCCGGCCGAGGTGCAGCAGAACCCGGCGGTGCTGGAAGCCTACCTGGGCGGCATCGACGACGACCTGCCCGAGGCCGACCAGGCCAAGCCCGTTGCCGCCGGAGGTGTGCAATGAGCGCGCAACAGAAACCGGTGCTGGAAGTCAGCAACCTGTCGGCCCGCTACGGCAAGGTCGGCGCGCTGGTCGGCGCCACGCTGACCGTGCCGGCCGGTAGCATCGTCACCGTGATCGGCGCCAACGGCGCCGGCAAGTCCACCATGTTGAACGCGGTGATGGGTTCGCTGCCGCACACCGGCCATGCCGCCGGCGCGGTGTACTATTCGGGCACCGATGTGTCGGGCTGGCAGGTCGAGCGCCGCGTGGCCGCGGGCATGTCGCTGGTGCCGGAGCGCCGCGAGCTGTTCGGCACCATGTCGGTCGAGGACAATCTGCTGCTGGGCGGTTTCCGCCGCTACCGCGCGCGCGAGAGCGGCTGGCGCGACACGCTGAACGAAGTGTTCGACCTGTTCCCGCGCCTGCGCGAGCGCCGCGCCCAGCAGGCCGGCACGCTGTCGGGGGGCGAGCGCCAGATGCTGGCGGTGGGCCGCGCGCTGATGGCCAAGCCCCAGCTGCTGATGCTGGACGAGCCCAGCCTGGGCCTGGCGCCGCGCATCGTGCGCGAGATCTTCCACATCATCGCGCGCCTGCGCGAGACCGGCGTGGCTATCCTGCTGGTCGAGCAGAATGCGCGCGCCGCGTTGCAGGTGGCCGATTACGGCTACGTGCTGGAAACCGGCGAAGTCACGCTGCACGGCCCGGCCCGCGAGCTGGCCGGCGATCCCAAGGTCATCGAGAGCTATCTCGGCCTGGGCAAGGGCGGCGACAAGTCCGAAGGCTGATCGCCTCTGAAGCCGCGGCGGCCGGGCCGTCGCGGCGGGCGCTTCAGCGCTCGAATACCTCCACCACGCGGAAGCGCTCGCAGGCGAGCAGCATGTCGGGGCGGTAGCCGCCGTTGCGCTCGAAGTAGGCGATGTGCCCGTCGCGCCACGCTTCATACGGGCCTTCCCCCTCCGCCACCGCGAAGGCTTCGTCCACCTGGTCGAAGCGCTGGATCACCACACTGACCGTCTCGATCACGCAGGCTGGGCGGCCCTGGCCGTCCAGCACCACGTCGCGCCGGCCCACCGTCGGCGCCGGTTCCTTGTCGTTGAAGTCGCGCATCGCGCCGCACGTGGCGGTCTTGGCGCCGGACAGCACCAGGGCCAGCAGCTCGTCGGCCAGTTCGGGGCTGTCGCCGAACTGGAAGGTCACGGCGTTCTCGTAAGGGGCGGGCGGTTTCATGCGGGGAGATTCCAATCCAGTATCAGTTCCTGGCCCATGGCGGGGTCCGAGGTCGAGGGTTTGCCGGTTTCCAGGCGTCCGGCCAGGCGGCGCAGGAAGGTGGCGGCGGGCGTGTCCGTCAGCGTGACGGCGCAGTCGTACCAGCCGCCCAGGCGGCCGACGTCCCAATCGCATTGCGACGTGGCGCCCGCGGCCACGCGCCGCGTCTGCGCGCGTTGCCCATAGGCGGCGTCCGCGATATGGAACTCGACGGCGCGTTTGCCCGGGTTGGTCAACGTCAGGCGCAGGAGTGCGCCGGGCGCATCATAGCTGGCCTGGATGTCTGGCGCGGCCTGCGCGCCGGCGGCGAGACGTCCGGCGAAGTGGCGATGGAAACCGTTGGGGCCCAGCACCCACAGGTCATAGCGGCCGTCGTCCGTCGCCGTGTCCCAGATGCCGTCCAGGCGCTTGCCGGCCTCGACGGTATAGCGCCGTGGTCCGCGCTCCAGATGCAGCCGGTCGTAGACATGCAGCACGGCGCCGGCCGCGCCGGGATTGTCCAGGCGCAGCGTCAGCGCGTGGTCGCGCGCTGTCGCATGCGCGTGCAGCGCATAGGGCAGGGCGCGCGAGGGCCGCAGGCCGGGCTGCTGGCGGGCGGGCGGCGGCTGGTCCGGCGCGGTGGGCGTGGCGGTGCCGGGCAGCGCGGCCGCGCGCGCGGCCCGCGCGGCGGGTGCCGGCAGGGTTGTTCCGGGAACGGCGGGCTCGCTCGCGCTGAAGTCGAACAGCGAGGTCAGGTCGCCGCAGACGGCGCGGCGCCAGGGCGAGATGTTGGGTTCGGCCACGCCGAAGCGTTGCTCGATGAAGCGCAGCACCGAGGTGTGGTCGAAGACCTGCGAGTTGACCCAGCCGCCGCGCGACCAGGGCGACAGCGCGTACATGGGCACGCGTGGTCCCAGGCCATAGACGCCGTGCCGATGCGCGGGCGTATCGTCGGATTCCACGCCCGCGATGATCTCGTGGTATTCGCCGCGCGTGTCCACCGTCGAGGCGCCGGCCAGCGCGCCGCGCGCATCGCGCGAGGGCGGGGCGGGCGGCGGCATGTGGTCGAAGAAGCCGTCGTTCTCGTCGAACATCAGCAGCAGCACCGTGCGGCTCCAGACCTGTGGATTGGCGGTCAGCGCGTCCAGCACGCGCGCCACATAGTCGGCGCCCTGGGCCGGGCTGGACGGGCTGGGATGCTCGGAGCCGGCCTTGGTGGGGCAGATCCACGATACCTGCGGCAGCGTGCCGTCCAGCGCGTCCTGGCGCAGCCGGTCCAGGCCGTGCGTGCTCAGCGCCTTTTCGCGCAGCGCCGCCAGCGAGCCGGGCAGGCCCTGATAGGCGTCGCGGTAGGCCTTGAAGCCGGCGGTGGGATTGAGCGCGTAGTTGTCCGCCATGTCCTGGTAGATGCGCCAGCGGATGCCGGCGCGTTCCAGCCGTTCCGGATAGGTGGTCCAGGTGTAGGCGCCCGCAGGGTCGCCGCCGGTGAGCTTGTTGTAGGTGTTGCCCATGGCGGGGCCATGGCCGCGTCCGGCGCCGTCGTTGGTGCCTGTCCACAGGAACAGCCGGTTGACGTTGGTGCCGCCGGTGAACGAGCAATGGTAGGCGTCGCAGACGGTGAAGGCGCGCGCCAGCGCGTACTGGAAGGGCAGGTCCGCCTCGGCGTAGTACGCCATCGAGTGATTTTTCTTGGCCGCCGGCCAGAAGCCCATGCGGCCGTCGTCCCAGGCCTGCTGGGCGTTGGACCAGGTGTGCGGCGTGCTGGCGATGCGCATGGCCTCGAAGGCCGCGCGCGTGTCCAGGCGGAACGGCAGCACGGTGCGCGGGCCGCCGTCAGTGCTGTCGTTGTACTGCGACCAGACGCTGCGGCGTTCGTGTTCGGGGCTGGCGGGAACCGGAATGGGGAAGCGGTCGCCGAAGCCGCGCACGCCGGCCAGGCCGCCGAAATAATGGTCGAACGAGCGGTTCTCCTGCATGAGGACCACGATGTGTTCGACGTCGCGCAGCGTGCCGCTGCGCCGGTCGGGTTCGATCGCCAGCGCCCGTCGGATGGCCGCGGGAAACAGGCCGAGCGCGCCGGCGGCGCCCGCGAGCGCGGCGCCGGTGCGCAGGAAGTCGCGTCTGTTCGACATGAAGCCTCCCAGCGGGCGCCGCCGCCCGCGGCGGATGGGGTGTCAGCGCTTGCGCGTGCTTTCCGCGTAGTCCATGTAGAGCCTGTGGGCGCGGCGCGCCAGCGGGCCGTATTCCTGCGTGCGATCCTCGACGCGGTTGACGTGCACCACCTTGCCGTAATTGCCCGAGGAGAACACCTCGTCGGCCGATTCCACGTCGGCGCGCGTCAGGCTGCGCTCCTGCACTTCGACGCCGTCGGCCTTGAGCAGCGCCAGCACGCGGCGGCGCGTGATGCCGTTCAGGAAGGTGCCGTTGTCGACGGGCGTGCTGACGACGCCGTTCTTGGCGATCCACAGGTTGCTGGTGGCGAACTCGGCGATGTTGCCGTCGCCATCCAGCATGATGGCGTTGTCGAAGCCACGGTTGGCCGCGTCGCGGATGGCGCGCTGGCCGTTCGGATAGAGGCAGGACGCCTTGGCGTCGGTGGGCGCCATGTTGGACCAGGAGCGCGCGAAGCTGGAGAAGCAGGCCGAGAAGCCCTGTTCGCCGGGCATCGGCACCTTGAACACATGCAGCACGAATTGGGTGCGGTCGGCGTCGGGCAGCAGGAAGCCGTCGGCGCAGTAGAACATCGGCTTGATGTACAGCTCGGTGCCTTCGGGGAACTTGGCGACGGCCTGCAGGCACAGGTCCTGGATCGCTTCCCAGCCGAGCTGCGGCTTCATCAGCATCTTCTCGGCCGAGCGCACCACGCGCTGGCAGTGCAGGTCCAGGTCGGGCGTGAGGCCGCGGAACGCGCGCGCGCCGTCGAACACCATGCTGGCCATCCAGAAGGCATGGTCGGCCGGGCCGAGCAGCTTGGGGTTATCGGTGGTCCATTGACCGTCGTGCCAGTAAACGGCATCCATGTGTCTCTTCCTTGGTTGCGAATCAGGGGGCGCTTGCCGCGCCGAATCGTGAGGATACATGAGACGGCGCGGCCGGGCCGGGCGGCGCGGCCGGCTGGCGGGTTGCATGGGCGGTTGCCGCGATGCAAAAAAACCAGGGCCGCGAATCGCGGCCCCGGTTTCTCGGACGAAATGGCGGACGGCGTCAGGCGCGCGCGGCGCGGCGGCGTTCGGCAAACGCCGCCAGCTCGCCCACGATGCCGCGACGGAACGCCAGCACGCAGATCACGAAGATCAGGCCGATCACGATGGTGACCGACTCGCCCAGGCGCAGGAACCAGTCCACGCCGGTCAGCTTGGCCAGGGCCTGGCCGAAGTCGCCGACCTTGTTCTCCAGCAGCACGACGATGAAGGCGCCCAGGATCGGGCCGGTCAGCGTGCCCAGCCCGCCGATCAGCGTCATCAGGATGACCAGGCCCGACATCTGCCAGGTGGCGTCGGACAGCGTCGCCGACACGAACACCAGCGTCTTGGTGGCGCCGGCCAGGCCGGCGATGGCGGCCGACAGCACGAAGGCCAGCAGTTTGAAACGGTCTACGTCATAGCCCAGCGAGATCGCACGCGGCTCGTTCTCGCGCAGCGCCTGCAGCACCTGGCCAAAGGGCGAGTGCACCGTGCGCCAGATGATGTAGAAGCCGATGATGAAGATGCCCATCACCACGTAGTACAGGTTCAGGTCCTTGGACAGATCCAGCATGCCCAGCAGGGTGCCGCGCGGCACGCTTTGCAGCCCGTCCTCGCCGCCGGTGAACTTGGCCTGCAGGAAGAAGAAGAACACCATCTGCGCCAGCGCCAGCGTGATCATGGCGAAGTAGATGCCGCTGCGGCGGATGGCCAGCGCGCCCATCGCCAGGCCCAGCAGGGCGGCCACGCCCACGCCGAACAGCAGGCCCAGCTCGGTGGGCAGGCCCCATACCTTGAGCGCATGGCCGGCCGCGTAGGCGGCGCTGCCCAGGAAGGCCGCGTGGCCGAAGGACAAGAGGCCGGTGAAGCCCAGCAGCAGGTTGAACGCGCAGGCGAAGAGCGCATAGCACATGACCTTCATGGCGAAGATCGGATACACGCCGACGAAGGGAAGCATGGCCACCACGATGGCCAGCGCCGCATAGCCCAGGAATTGACGATTCATTTTTCTTTTCCGAACAGCCCGGCCGGGCGGATCAACAGAACGATGGCCATGATGATGAAGACGACCGTGCTGGACGCTTCGGGCCAGAACACCTTGGTCAGGCCCTCGATCACGCCCAGGCCCAGGCCGGTGACGATGGCGCCCATGATGGAGCCCATGCCGCCGATCACCACCACCGCGAACACGACGATGATCAGGTTCGAACCCATCAATGGGGAAATCTGCAGGACCGGCGCGGCCAGCACGCCGGCAAAGCCCGCCAGCGCCACGCCGAAGCCATAGGTCAGCGTGATCATGCGCGGCACGTTCACGCCGAAGGCCTCGACCAGGCGCGGGTTCTCGGTGCCGGCGCGCAGCAGCGCACCCAGGCGGGTGCGTTCGATCACGAACCAGGTCGCCAGGCACACCACCAGCGAGGCCGCCACCACCCAGCCGCGGTAGTTGGGCAGGATCATGAAGCCGAGGTTGGTGGCGCCGCGCAGGGCGTCAGGCGTGGGGTAGGGCTGGCCCGACACGCCGTAGAAGCTGCGGAACAGGCCTTCGATGAGCAGGGTCAGGCCGAAGGTCAGCAGCAGGCCGTACAGGTGGTCGAGCTTGTACAGGTGCTTGAGCAGCAGTTTTTCGATGATGATGCCGAACAGGCCGACCACCAGTGGCGCCAGCAGCAGCATGATCCAGTAGTTCAACCCCAGGTACGACAGGCCCATCCAGGCGACGAAGGCGCCCAGCATGTAGAGCGCGCCGTGCGCGAAGTTGATGACGTTCAGCAGCCCGAAGATAACGGCCAGGCCGAGCGAGAGCATGGCATAGAAGGATCCATTGACCAGGCCCAGCAATAGCTGGCCGAACAGGGCCTGTATGGGGATGCCAAAAATGTCAGTCATCTTGTGAAAGTCCTGCGCGTACAGATGGAGGCGAGCAAATCCAAGAAGCGACCCGGCCGGATGGACCAGGTCGCCTCATGAGGGCGGTGAACAGGGTTTACTTCTTGACCAGCTTGCAGGTCGATTCGGACAGTTTGGTGTAGACCTCTTCGCCGGGCAGCGTGGCCACGACCTTGTAGTAGTCCCACGGGCCCTTGGACTCGGCGGGCGTCTTCACCTGCATCAGGTACATGTCGTGAATCATGCGGCCGTCTTCGCGCACATAGCCGCCCTGGGTGAAGAAGTCGTTGATCTTGTTCGACTTCATCCACTTCATCACGGTTTCGCCGTCGTCCGTGCCGGTGGCCTTGACCGCGTTCAGGTAGAAGGTCAGGGCGGAGTAGTCGCCGGCCTGCAGCATGGACGGCTTGCGGCCGACCTTTGCTTCGAACTTCTTGGACCAGGCGCGCGAGGCGTCGGACTGGTCCCAGTACCAGCCGTCGGTCAGGTACATGCCCTGCGTGGCTTGCAAGCCCAGCGAGTGCACGTCGTTGATGAAGACCAGCAGGCCGGCCATCTTCATGGTCTTGGTCACGCCAAATTCATTGGCGGCCTTGACCGAGTTGATGGTGTCGCCGCCGGCGTTGGCCAGGCCCAGGATCTGCGCTTTGGACGCTTGTGCCTGCAGCAGGAAGGACGAGAAGTCCGACGCGCCCAGCGGCGCGCGCACCTGGCCCTTCACTTCGCCGCCGGCGGCCTTGACCACCGCGATGGTGTCACGCTCCAGCGCGTGGCCGAAAGCGTAGTCGGCGGTCAGGAAGAACCAGCTCTTGCCGCCGTCCTTCACCACCGCCGAGCCGGTGCCGCGCGCCAGCGCCACGGTGTCGTAGGCGTAGTGCACGGTAAAGGGCGAGCACTGGGCATTGGTCAGGTCCGAGGCGCCCGCGCCGATGGCGATGAAGGGCTTTTTCTTCTCGGCGGCCACGCCGGCCATGGCCAGGCTGGTCGACGAGTTGGTGCCGGCGATGATGACGTCCACCTTCTGCTCGTCGAACCACTCGCGCACGCGCGCCGAGGCCACATCTGCCTTGTTCTGGTGGTCGGCCGAGACGACTTCGATCTTCTTGCCGTTGATCGAGCCGCCGGCGTCTTCGATCGCCATGCGCACGGCCTCCAGGCCGCCCTTGCCGTCGATGTCCGAATACACGCCGGACATGTCGGTGATGAAGCCGACGCGGATGACGTCGTCCGAGATGCCTTGCGCCTGGGCGGTGGCCCCGGCAAATCCCAGGCCGGCAGCGGCCAGTGCGGCAGTGATGGTGTGCAGCTTCATGGGATGACTCCTCTTCCCTTCGGTGTGTGGCGCCGGGAATTCCGGCGAAGACAGGCGGTTTGTTCTAGACGCCCAGCAACTCGTTGAGCGTGTCCTGTTTTTCTGCGAGTTCCGCGGCTTCGAAGTGCTCGACGATCTGGCCGTGCTCCATGACGTAGAAGCGATCGGCCAGCGGCGCGGCGAAGCGGAAGTTCTGTTCCACCATCACGATGGTATAGCCGCGCTGCTTCAGCGCCGTGATCATGCGGGCCAGGGCCTGCACGATGACCGGCGCCAGGCCTTCGGAGATCTCGTCCAGCAGCAGCAGGTTGGCGCCGGTGCGCAGGATGCGCGCCACCGCCAGCATCTGTTGTTCGCCGCCCGACAGGCGGGTGCCCGGGGAATGCCGGCGTTCCAGCAGGTTGGGGAACATGTCGTAGATCTCGGTCAGCGACATGCCGCCGCCGAGCGAACCGACCACCGGGGGCAGCAGCAGGTTTTCCTCGCAGGACAGGCTGGCGAAGATGCCGCGTTCCTCGGGGCAGTAGCCCACGCCCAGGTGGGCGATCTTGTAGGTGGGCAGGTCGATGGCCTCGGTGCCGTGGATGCGGACCGAGCCCTTGCGCGAGCCGGTCAGGCCGAGGATGGCCCGCAGCGTGGTGGTGCGCCCGGCGCCGTTGCGTCCGAGCAGCGTTACGACCTCGCCCTGGCCCACGCGCATATCCACGCCGTGCAGGATATGCGATTCCCCGTACCAGGCCTGCAGGCCCGAAATCTCGAGTGCCGGGGTGCTCATGCATGTGCTCCTTGCAATTCGCCTTCGGTGGTGCCCATGTAGGCCTGCATCACGGCGGGGTGGCGAGAGACTTCGGCATACGAGCCTTCCGCCAGCACCGATCCGCGCGCCAGCACGGTGATGGTGTCGGCGATCGACGACACCACGTTCATGTTGTGTTCGACCATCAGGATGGTGCGGCCGGCGCTGACGCGCTTGATCAGCTGGGTGACGCGGTCCACGTCCTCGTGGCCCATGCCCTGGGTGGGTTCGTCCAGCAGCATCAGCTCGGGCTCCATCGCCAGCGTGGTGGCGATTTCCAGCGCGCGCTTGCGGCCGTAGGGCAGGTTCACCGTGGTTTCATCGGCGAAGGCGCCCAGATCCACCTGTTCGAGCAGCTCGCGCGCCGGTGCGTTCAGCGAGGCCAGCTGCCTGTCGCTGCGCCAGAAGTGGAACGACAGGCCGGTCTTGCGCTGCAGGCCAATGCGCACGTTCTCCAATACGGTCAGGTGCGGGAACACCGCCGAGATCTGGAACGAGCGGATCACGCCGCGCCGCGCGATCTGCGCGGGACGTTCGCCGGTGATGTCGACGCCGTTGAACTTGATGGTTCCCGACGTGGGGGAAAGGAACTTCGTCAGCAGATTGAAGCATGTGGTCTTGCCCGCGCCGTTCGGCCCGATCAAGGCATGAATCTCGCCCCGCTTGATACGCAAATCGACCCCATTGACCGCGACGAAGCCGCGGAACTCCTTGGTGAGGCCTTTTGTCTCCAGGATCGTGTCGTCCATGTCGCTGCACCAGCGTTGTATTTATAAGAGTGCCATCCGCCGCGTTGCGCCGGAGCCCCGCAGGGCCGAGAAAGCCGCGTGTAAATTCAACGTTTTCTCGAGAGTTGCGGCGAGTATGCGCACCTATTTCTCAAAATTCCATGAGGGTTTTTCATAGGTTTTGCAGTGCGGAAAGCTGAATTGTCAGGTAGCTGACAATGCGCGATTTCTAAAGGGCGAAAACGCGGCAAACGCGCGTAGCGCATCGCAACAAACGCGCCTTGATCGTCATCAAACTGACAAATATGCCGAGCCAGGGAAAACCCGGTTCGAGAACCGAACCGGCGGCGGCCGGAAACGGCCTGGATGAGCGCCGGCGTTAATGCCGGCGGGTTATCAAGCGGGTGTTTTCGGCTTGTATTCGCACAGGTCGGAAATGCCGCATTGTGGGCATTTCGGTTTGCGCGCCACGCACACATAGCGGCCAAGCAGAATCAGCCAGTGATGGGCGTTGAGCATATATTCGGCCGGTACGAACTTCTCGAGTTTGCGCTCGACTTCCAGCACGTTTTTTCCGGGCGCGATGCCGGTACGGTTGGACACGCGGAATATATGCGTGTCCACCGCCATGGTGTGTTCGCCGAACGCGGTGTTGAGCACCACATTGGCGGTCTTGCGGCCCACGCCGGGCAGCGCTTCGAGTTCCTCGCGCGTGCGCGGCACTTCGCCGCCATGCTGCTCGAGCAGGATGCGGCAGGTGGCGATGGCGTTCTTGGCCTTGGTGCGGAACAGGCCGATGGTCTTGATGTAGTCGGCCAGCCCTTCCTCGCCCAGCGCCAGCATCGCCGCGGGCGTGCCGTGCTCGGGGAAGAACTTGCGCGTGGCGATGTTGACCGACTTGTCCGTGGCCTGGGCCGACAGCAGCACGGCGATCAGCAGCTGGAACGGCGTGTCGTATTCCAGCTCGGTGGTCGGGTTCGGATTGGCCGCCTGCAGGCGGGCGAAGATCTCTCGGCGTTTGGCGGCGTTCATGGGCGCGGGGCGTTGCGGCGGGCCCGGGCGCGGGCCAGCGCGGATTCGATGGCGGAGCGTTTGCGGTCTTCGTCCTGTTCGGCCGCCGCGGTGTCGCGCGGCGCGGGAGCGTCGGGGATCTCGGCGGCCATCAGGCGCGCGTTGTCCGCCGCCAGACGCGCCAGGCGCGCCTGATGGCCGCGATGGCGCTGGCGGCTGATGTCGGCGTCCTCGGCGGTCCAGCCTCGTCCTGCCGGCACCATGTCGATGCAGTCGACCGGACAGGGCGCCACGCACAGATCACAGCCGGTGCACCAGTCGGCCAGCACCGTGTGCATGCGCTTGTTGGCGCCGACGATGGCGTCCACCGGACAGGCCTGGATGCAGAGCGTGCAGCCGATGCAATGGGTCTCGTCGATGCGCGCCACCAGCAGCGGGCCGGGCTGGCCGCGCGTCAGGTCCAGCGGCAGGATGGGTTGCTCCAGCAGCGCGGCCAGCGCGGCGATGCCTTCATCGCCGCCGGGCGGGCAGCGGTTGATGGGGGCTGCGCCGGCGGCGATGGCGTCGGCGTAGGGCCGGCAGCCGTCATGGCCGCACTTGGTGCATTGCGTCTGCGGCAATAGCGCGTCGATGCGGTCGGCGAGCGGGGGACAGGACATGGCGATTCGGTAGAAAACAAAAGGGGCCGCGCGGGCCCCGTGGACTTACGGTACGGCTGGAAGGCGGCGGGGGATGAGGACAGCGCCTCGTCCGGCCCGCGCGCGATCGCGGCGGGTGCCGCGCTTCAGGCCGATTGCCGGATGAATTCGGCGATTTTAGGACAGATCATCTCGCGCCAGCGGCGGCCCGAGAAAATCCCGTAGTGGCCGCAGTTCGGCGCGGTGTAGTGCTGCTTGCGGTCGGCCGGGATGTTCTTGCACAGCTTGATCGCCGCGCGCGTCTGGCCCTGGCCCGAGATGTCGTCCAGCTCGCCCTCGATGGTGAAGAGGGCGACCTGCTTGATATCGGCCGGGCGCACCAGCTTGCCGTCGACTTCCCAGGTGCCGTTCGGCAGCTGGACCTCCTGGAACACCATGCGGATCGTGTCCAGGTAGAACTCGGCCGGCATGTCCAGCACGGCGTTGTATTCGTCGTAGAAGCGGCGGTGCGCCTCGGCGTCGCTGTCGTCGCCGCGCAGCAGGTCCAGGTAGAAGTCGTAGTGCGACTTCATGTGGCGGTCGGGATTCATGGCCATGAACCCGGCGTGCTGCAGGAAACCCGGATAGACCTTGCGGCCCGATCCCGGATAGCGCGGCGGCACGGGGTGGATGACCTGGTTCTCGAACCACGAATAGGGCTTGGTCGTGGCCAGGCGATTGACCTGCGTGGGCGACTGGCGCGGGTCGATGGGGCCGCCCATCATCACCATGCTGCGCGGCTGGCAGGGATCGTTGGCCGAGGCCATCAGCGACACGGCGGCCAGCACCGGCACGGTGGGCTGGCACACGGAAATGACGTGCACGTCCGGGCCCAGGTGGCGGATGAAGTCCTGCACGTAGCGCACGTAATCGTTCAGGTGGAACGGGCCGGCCGACAGCGGCACCATGCGCGCGTCGATCCAGTCGGTCACGTAGACGTCGTGGGCGGGCAGCAGGGCGCGCACGGTGTCGCGCAGCAGCGTGGCATGATGGCCCGACAGCGGCGCCACCAGCAGGACCTTCGGGTCTTTCTGCGAGGCGTGCCGCACGTCGCGGTGGAAGTGCACCAGGCGACAGAAGGGCTTGTCCAGGGCCACGGCCTCGGTGATGCGGACGGACTTGCCGTCGATCTCGGTGGCGGGCAGGCCCCAGGCGGGTTTCTGGTATTCCTTGCCGATGCGGGTCATCAGCTCATAGCCGGCGGCCAGCTGACGCGAGATCGGGGTATAGGCAAGGGGACTGTAGGGGCTGGAGAACAGCTGGGAACCGGCATCCGTGAATGCAGCGAACGGAGTCAGGAAGGCGCGCTGCATTTCGTGCAATTGGTACAGCATTTCGAGATGTCCTTCTGGGGTCGTGCGTGTGTCCCGATTATTGCGCCGGGAAGTAAGTGTATTTCGAACTGATCTAAAAGAATTTGCCGGAAGGGACTGATTTTGTTGCTAAAAAGCGACTCGTCATATCTTTCACGCCAGTTTATGGCGGATTTTATGCCATGGCGTGATGTCGGATGGCGTATCCGGGGTCAGACGGAGTATGTAGGCGCGGCGGCGCCCGGCGGATACATCGGCTACGGCAATCGGCGGACCGACGCACCTCGGGGCTGGCGCCGCACGTGGCTGTTGGCACACAATGGCGCATCACTGGCTTTGAGGAGCTGGGCATGCCCGTACAGCAGCATATGGAACAGGCCGTGCTGGCCGATCTGCGGCCGACGCAGATGACGGTGGGCGCGGCGGAGGTGGCGGTCAAGCGCTCGCAGTGGGCGCAACTCAAGCCCAAGGCGCGCGACAAGCTTCTGCAAAGCCACTGGTTTCCCGCCGTGCGCGGGCCGCGCGGACGCTTCTATATCGTCGATCATCACCATCTGGGCCAGGCGCTGACCCATGAAAAAGTGCAGAACGTATGGGTGATGCAGCTGGCCGACTTCAGTGGCGTCGAGACCGACCTGTTCTGGCGGCTCATGGAGTTCCATCACTGGGCGCATCCCTACGATGAAAAAGGCCAGCGCCACGACTTCGCGGCCATTCCCAAGCGCCTGACGCAATTGAGGGATGATCCTTACCGCAGCCTGGCCGGCGAGGTGCGCAAGGCGGGCGGCTATGCCAAGGACTCCGCGCCGTTCACCGAATTCCTGTGGGCGGATTTCTTTCGCCCGTACTTCGGCAAAAGCGAGCTGGGCCATGTCGACGGCCAGGGCCTGCCGCAGGCCTGTGTCGTGTCGGCGGTGGCGCTGGCGCGCAGCGCCAAGGCGCGCTTTCTGCCGGGCTGGTCCGGCGTGGATGCGCCCGCCGCTTCCCGAGCCTGACATGCGTCTGCCAATGCCCGCCGGGGCCGACTGGGTGGCCGGGCTGTCCATCGCGGGATTGCTGTTGCCCGAGGCCGTCGCTTATGCCGGCATCGCCGGCGTGCCGCCGCAGGCCGGCGTAATGGCGCTGTTCGCGGGCCTGCTGGCGTATGGGCTGCTGGGCAGCAGCCGTTTCGCGATCGTTTCGTCCACGTCGTCGTCGGCCGCGGTGCTGGCGGCGGCCACCGCTTCGGTGCTGCATGTAAGCGACGACCTGCGCCATCTGATGGGCGTGGCCATGGTGCTGACGGCCGGCGTGATCTTCGTGGTGGCCGGCCTGGCGCGGCTTGGCTCGGTGTCGCAGTTCATCGCCAAGCCGGTGTTGCGCGGCTTTGCGCTGGGGCTGGCGCTGACCATTGTCGTCAAGCAGTTGCCGGTGGCGGTGGCCGTGCATCCGGCGCACAGCGATTTCCTGCGCTATGCCTGGGATCTGCTGAGCCAGTGGCGGCTGTGGAACCTGCATGGCCTGGCGATGATGCTGGCGGCGCTGCTGGCGCTGCGCCTGCTCGGGCGCTGGAAGGCGCTGCCGGGCGCCTTGCTGGTGATCGCGGCCGGCATCGGGCTCGACGCGCTGGGCTACTGCCAGGCCTGGGGCATCGCGCCAGTGGGGACGCTGGCCATCGGTGGCAGCCGGCCGGCGCTGCCATCGCTGGCCCTGGCGGACTGGCTGCGCGTGGGCCAGCTGGCCATGGCGCTTGCCTTGATCCTGTATGCCGAGTCGTACAGCTCCATCCGCAGCCTGGCGCTGCGCCATGGCGACGCGGTGTCGCCCAACCGCGATCTGGTGGCGCTGGGCGTGGCCAATGCGCTGTCCGCGCTGTTCCAGGGCATGCCGGTGGGGGCCGGGTATTCGGCCAGCTCCGCCAACGAGGTGGCCGGCGCGCGCAGCAAGGCGGCGGGCCTGGTCGCCTGCGCGGTGGTCGGCGTATTGGTGTGGCAGTTGCTGCCATGGATGGAGCGCATTCCCGAACCGCTGCTCGCGGCCATCGTCATCCATGCCGTGGCCCATACCCTGAGCCCAGCGGCGCTGCGGCCCTATTTCGCCTGGCGGCGCGATCGGCTGGTGGCGCTGGCGGCCTTCGTGGCGGTGATTCTGCTGGGCGTGCTCGACGGGCTGTTGCTGGCCATCGCGGTCAGCATCGCCATGCTGCTCAAGCGTTTTGCCGAACCGCGCGTGAGTTGGCTTGGCCAATTGCCGCATTCACGCGATTACGTCGATACCGCGCGTCATCCCGAAGCCGCCTCGGTGCCGGACGTGTTGATCGCACGGCCCGAGGCGCCGCTGTTCTTTGGCAACGCCGACGCCATCTTCGCCGCCATCCGCGCGCGCATCGAGGCACAGCGGGGCGCGGGCCTGCGCGCGGTGGTGCTGAGCATGGAGGAGTCGCCCGACCTGGACGGCACCAGCGTGGAAGCGCTGGCCGATTTTGCCGCGCAGATGCGGCAATGGAACCTGCCGCTGGTGCTGGCGCGGACCAAGGACGCCGTGCGTGAACTGCTGGCGCGCGTGGACATGGCCTCGTTGCCGGCCAGCGCCTATGCGGCGTGGAGCGTGGATGACGCGGTGGCGGCGCTGAACGGCGCCGGCGAGTCGGAGACAGCGTCGGCGGGCTAGCCCGTCACCAATAATTTTCCACGGCCAGATTGCCGGGAATACCCCGGCGGCCGGGCTTGAAGCCGCGTTCGCCCAGCAGTTTGCGGGCATCGGCCAGCATGGCCGGGTTGCCGCAGAGCATGATCTTGGCGGTTTCCGGGGCCAGCGCCTGGCCGGCGAGCTGCTCCAGGCGGCCGTCGGCGATCAGGGTGGTCAGCCGTTCCTGCGGCATGCCGGGCAGGGCTTCGCGGGTGGCAATGGGCAGGTAGACGAGTTTGCGCGGATCGGCGGCGAAGTGGCTGGCCAGGTCCGGGCGGCGGGCGAGGCTTTCGATTTCCTCGCGGTAGGCCAGCTCTTCGGCGGTACGGACGCCGTGCACCAGGATGATGCGGCGGTAGGCGTTCCAGACCGCGGGGTCGCGCAGGATGGACAGGTAGGCGGACAGCCCGGTGCCCGAGGCCAGCAGCCACAGGTCGCCACCGGGCGCGAAGCGTTCCAGGGTCAGGAAGCCATAGGGCGCTTTTTCCACGTACAGCGCGTCGCCGGGTGCCAGGCGGGCCATGCGGGGACTGAACAGGCCTTCAGGGACCACGATGGAGTAGAACTCCAGCCAGGGCTGGCCGGGCGCCGACACCATCGAGTAGGCGCGCCACAGGGTAGGCGCGCCGTCGGGATCATCCGCCGCCGGCAGGCCGACCCGGGCGAACTGGCCGGGTTGGAAATCGTAGGCGTCGTCGCGCGTCACGCGCACCGAGAACAGCTTGCCGGGCACCCAGGTGTGGACGCTGGTGACGGTCTGGCGCGTGTATTTGGAGTCTTCGGTCATCGGGTTACCGCGTCGCGGACGGCCAGGGCGGCGCGCCGCGGGGCGCGGACTACTTTTCCAGGTATTGCAGCTTGTCCTGCACGCCGTTCCACTGGTCGGCGTCGGGCAGGGGCTTCTTGGCGCGGCTGATGCTGGCGAACTCGGGCGAGAGTTCGGCGTTCAGCGCGATGAAATTCAGCTGGTCCTGCGGCACGTCTTCTTCGGCGTAGATGGCGTTGGCCGGACATTCGGGGATGCAGACGGCGCAGTCGATGCATTCGTCCGGGTCGATCACGAGGAAGTTCGGACCCTCACGAAAACAGTCCACCGGACACACGTCTACGCAATCGGTGTACTTGCACTTGATACAGTTTTCGGTGACTACGTGGGTCATTCTCAGGAACTCCGGGATCGGCGGCGTGTGTTTCGGCTTTATAGGTATTGCCGGGCGGATTTTAACCAATGCCGCGCCATCGCGTCCCGAATACCCGTATTGACATCGTGGCGCAAAGGGGGGAGAGCCCTGCGCTCTATGCTATGGTGTGGCGAAACGATACGCGCAATCATGATAATTACCTCGCTGCTCGACACCGACCTGTACAAATTCAGCATGATGCAGGTGGTTTTGCATCATTTCCCCGCTGCCCAGGTCGAGTACCGCTACAAATGCCGCACGCGGGGCGTGGATCTGCACCCGTATCTGGACGAAATCCGCGAGGAAGTGCATCAGCTTTGCCAGCTGCGCTTCACCGAAGACGAATTAAATTATCTGCGCGGCTTGCGTTTCATCAAGAGTGACTTCGTTGATTTCCTCGGGCTGTTCCACATGCCCGAGCGCTGCATCCATATCGCCGAGGGCGACGCGCCGGGCGAGATCAGCATCGAGGTCAAGGGCCCATGGCTGCACACCATCCTCTTCGAGATCCCGGTGCTGGCCATCGTCAACGAGGTCTATTTCCGCAATACGCGCAAGCATCCCGACTGGGAAGAAGGCCGCAAGCGGCTGCAGTCCAAGATGCACCTGGTGCTGGACGATCCGGCGCTGGCTGATTTCCGCGTGGCCGAATACGGCACGCGCCGCCGCTTCTCCAAGGTCTGGCACGAGGAAGTCGTGTCCACCATGAAGGCGCAGATGGGGCCGCACTTCGCCGGCACCAGCAACGTGCTGCTGGCCAAGCAGCACGAGGTGCTGCCGCTGGGCACCATGGGCCACGAGTACCTGCAGGCCTGCCAGGCGCTGGGGCCGCGGCTGCGCGATTCGCAGGTGTTCGCGCTGGAGGTCTGGGCCAAGGAATACCGCGGCGACCTGGGCATCGCGCTGTCCGATGTCTATGGCATGGATGCCTTCCTGCGCGACTTCGACATGTATTTCTGCAAGCTCTTCGACGGTGCGCGCCATGATTCGGGCGACCCCTTCATCTGGGGCGAGCGCCTGCTCGAGCACTACCGCAAGAACCGCGTCGATCCGCGCGCCAAGACCCTGGTGTTCTCGGATTCGCTGACCTTCCCGCGCGCGATCGAGCTGGCGCGCCAGTTCGCCGGGCGCTGCAAGGTGTCGTTCGGCATCGGCACCAACCTCACCAACGACCTGGGTCATGAGCCGCTGCAGATCGTCATGAAGATGGTCCGCTGCAACGGCCAGCCGGTGGCCAAGGTGTCCGACGCGCCCGAGAAGACCATGTGCGACGATCCCGCCTACCTGGCCTATCTGCGCCAGGTCTTCCAACTGCCTCCCGCTTGAGACCGGCGCGCGGTAAAGTGCCGGTTCGACCGCATTGTTCCACCCACCCACTTGCACATTAGGGGAAATATTCATGAGCAGCATCAAGCGCTTCCACGTCGACAAGCGCCTGTCGGACATGGCCGTGTACAACGGCGTCGCCTACCTGGCTGGCCAGGTGCCCGATGACGCCACCCTGGACATCACCGGCCAGACCGCGCAAGTGCTGGCGACCATCGACCGCCTGCTGGCCGAGGCCGGCACGGACAAGACCAAGATCCTGATGGCCCAGATCTACGTGGCCAACATGAAGGAATTCGATGGCATGAACAAGGCCTGGGACGCCTGGGTCGCCGCTGGCAACTCGCCCCCGCGCGCCACCGTCGAGGCCCGTCTGGCCAATCCCGACTACAAGGTCGAGATCGTCGTGACCGCCGCCGTTGCCTGATCGCTGATCGGTTTGGCCAGCAAGGCGAATAGCCCACGCGATGCGTGGGCTTTTTCATTCGGGCATGTTCCCGGAATTGCCTGCGGGCGAGGCGGATGCGGGCCGGTTCAGCCGCCCAGCAGCATCAGTCCGGCCAGCAGTCCGCCCAGTTCCGCGCAGCGCTCCAGATCAGCCGCCGGCACGGTCTTGGGGGCGGCGATCTGCGCCGGCGTCTGCGCACCCAGGTTCACGATCAGGGCCGGCGCCGCCGCGCGCAGGCGCCAGCCTGTGCAGATGCGTTCGGTCTGCCGCGCCGCGCCCGCGCCGTCGCTGCCGGCGCTGATGGCGCAGGCATAGGGCAGGCCCTGGATGTGGTCCAGCGCGCCGTAGTAGCAGCGGTCGAAGAATTCCTTCATTTCCCCGCTCAGGCTGGCCAGGTTCTCGGGCGCGCAGAACAGGAAACCGCCGCTGGCCAGCAGATCGTCCACGCCGGTGTCGGCGGCGCGCTTGAGCGTGACCGCGAAACCGGCCTCGGGCGCCAGCTCGGCGGCGGCCGCCGCAGCGCCGTCGACCGCCGCCTCGGCCATCTGCCGCGCGGCGCCGGTGCGCGAATGCCAGACGATGAGCAGCGGCTTCATGCCAGCCGCTCCGCCGGATCCTGCCGGTAGTAGGCGCGCAGCATGGCATACCATTCGGGCAGCGCGTCGCGCATGGGCCAGGGGTCGACGAAGAAATGCTCGGAGCTGACGGCGAAGAACTCGGCCTCGTCGGTCGCCGCGTAGGGGTCCATCGGCAACTGGCCATACCAGGCGTCGGCCTCCTCGCTTTCCGGATCCACGTCGGGCGGGATGGCTGCTTCGACCGTGTCCAGCGCCGCGATGAAGCGTTCCAGGCTGTCTTCCAGCACGCGGCGCCAGACGCGCGGCGCGATGTCGGGATGCGCCGCCAGCGAGGGCATGCCGTCGGCGTCGCCGGCCTGCAGGTCCAGCTTGTGCGCGAATTCGTGGATCACCACGTTGAAGCCGCCGTCCGACAGCTGCGCGTCTTCCCAGGACAGGATCACCGGGCCGCCATCCCAGGCCTCGCCGGCCGCGTCCTCGATGTACTCGTGCACCACGCCGTCGGCGTCCTGGCGCGAGCGGGGGATGCGGAAGCCGGCGGGGTAGACGATGATCTCGTTCCAGCCTTCGTAGAGCGAGGGCGTCAGGTTCAGGATGGGCAGGCTGGCCTGCGCGGCGATCGACAGGCGCATCGCGTCCGTGACGTCCAGGCCCTGCGCGCCGTTGATCGACTTGCTGGCCAGCAGCCAGGCCGAGCGCGCGAGCAACTGCGCGCCTTCCTGGTCGTCCAGCGCGGCCAGGAAGGGATGGGCCTGCAGCACCTGGCGCCAGAGTTCGGGTGAGATGCGGGCCTGCATTTCGGCCACGGCGGACGGGCGGGCGCCCCGGCCCTTGAGCCAGCGCAACATGGGCGTCGATTCCTTTGCGTGTGTTTTTCGGGTCTGGGTTGTTTCGATATGCCCGGGGCGCCGGTTTCCGGGCCGCGGTCCCGGGCGCCATTTCAGTGTGGGCAGACGCTAGTGTAGAGTGTCGAAATATTCTGACCGTTCCCCTGTAATCCGCCTAATTTTCCCGTCATGTCAGCCTCGCCCGTTCCAGACGCGCCTACGCCTTTCGACGCTTCCTGGCGGCAGGAGGCGGGAGAGGGCCTGGATGCTGACGGCCTGGCGCTGATCGACCAGGCCGTGGCCTGGGCCGAGCCGCGCTTCGAGGGCCAGCAGGCCCTGACCGGGGAGTCGCTGGCCTCGCACGGAGCGGGCGTGGTTCGCATCCTGGCCGGCATGCATACCGACGCGGCTACCCGCGCGGCGGCCCTGCTGGCCGCTTTGCCCACCGACCTGACCGCGCCCGCGCCGGCGCTGCGCAACGATCCGGTCGCCGCCGCGTTCGGCCAGGAAGTGGCGCGGCTGGTGCAGGGCACGCGGGCGCTGCTGCGTCTGGGCGTGGTGGCCCGGCACGCCAGCGACGTCGCCGCCGAAAGCGGTTCGCAGAAGGAAATGCAGCGCAAGATGCTGCTGGCCATGGCCGCCGACCTGCGCATCGTGCTGATGCGGCTGGCCTCGCGGCTGCGCACGCTGCGCTGGCACGCCGAGAGCAAGACGCCCTGTACCGTCGAGTTCGCGCGCGAGACCCTGGACCTGTACGCGCCGTTGGCCAACCGGCTCGGCATCTGGCAGATCAAGTGGGAAATGGAAGACCTTGCGTTCCGTTTCCTGGAGCCCGACCGCTACAAGCAGATCGCGCGCCTGCTGGAAGAAAAGCGGGTCGAGCGCGAGGCCTTCATCGCCGGCGCGATCGAGCGCCTGCAATCGGCGCTGGCCGCCAGCGGCGTGCACGCCGAGGTCAGCGGCCGGCCCAAGCATATCTACAGCATCTGGAACAAGATGCGCATCAAGCGTCTGGACTTCGCCCAGATGTACGACCTGCGCGCGCTGCGCGTCATCGTCGACGACGTGCGCGACTGCTATACGGCGCTGGGCATGGTGCACGAGATGTGGACGCCCATCGCCGAGGAATTCGACGACTATATTTCGCGGCCCAAGCCCAACGGCTACCGCTCGCTGCACACGGTGGTGGCTGACCACGACGGCCGGCCGTTCGAGGTGCAGATCCGCACGCGCGAGATGCACCAGTTCGCCGAGTACGGCATGGCCGCGCACTGGCGCTACAAGGAAGCCGGCGCCAAGGGCGGGCAGGTCTCCGCGTCCAGCGAATACGACCGGCAGCTGTCGTGGATGCGCCAGCTGCTGGCCTGGAACAGCGAGGTCGAGGCGGGCGATCAGGCCCCGGTGGCTCCGGCCGCGCCGGAACCGGCCAGGCCGGCGACGCGCGGCGCGGGCAAGACGCGCCAGGCCGCCGCCGAACCGGCCCAGAGCGACGAACGCATCTACGTGATGACGCCGCAGGCGCGTGTGATCGAGCTGCCGGCCGGCGCCACGCCGGTGGATTTCGCCTATCACCTGCACACCGACCTGGGGCATCGCTGCCGCGGCGCGCGTGTCGATGGCCAGATGGTGCCGCTGCAGACCCGGTTGTCCACGGGGCAGACGGTCGAGATCATCTCGGCCAAGTCCGGCGGTCCGTCGCGCGATTGGCTCAACCCGCAACTGGGCTTCCTGGCCAGTCCGCGCGCCCGCTCCAAGGTGCGCATGTGGTTCAACGCCATCGAGCTGCAGCAGCGCATCACGCAGGGGCAGGCGCTGGTCGAAAAGGAACTGCAGCGCCTGGGCAAGACCGCCGTCAACCTGGAGCAGCTGGCCCAGAACCTGGGCTTTGCCCGCGCCGACGACCTGTATGTGGCGGCGGCCAAGGAAGAATTCAGCCTCCGGCAGATCGACGCGCTGTTCCAGCAACCCGCGCCGGCCGCAGAACCCGTACCCGCGGCCCTGCGCGGCGCCAGCGCCGAGAGCGCCGAGAAAAGCGGCAAGAGCGGGGTGCTGGTGGTGGGCGTGGGTTCGCTGCTGACGCAGCTGGCGCGCTGCTGCCGCCCGGCGCCGCCGGACGCCATCGCCGGCTTTGTCACCCGAGGCCGCGGCGTGTCCATCCATCGCCGCGATTGTCACAGCTACCTGGCGCTGGCCGAGCGCGAGCCGGAACGCGTCATCGAGGTGGCCTGGGGCGAGACCTCGGACACGTTCTATCCGGTGGACATCAGCGTGCGCGCGCACGACCGTTCCGGCCTGCTGCGCGACTTGTCGGAAGTGTTCGCGCGGCTGCGGCTGAACGTGGTGGGCGTGAACACGCAGAGCCGGCAGTCGCTGGCGCACATGGTGTTCACGGTGGAAGTGCGCGGCGGCGAATCGCTGACCCGTGCGCTGGATGCCCTGGCGGAGGTCCAGGGCGTGTCGTCGGCCGTCAGGCGCTGAGCGACAGGTCCCGCCGCCCGGCAAGGACGGCGGGAGGACGCCGCGGGCGCGGCGTCGGACCGATCCTAGTGGTCCAGGCTGGCGTGCGCGCGGTCGCGCATGAAGAAGGACGCCACCAGGCCGAGCGCCACGCCGAACATGACGTAATAGGCCGGGGCCATGGGCGAGCCGGTGGACTTGATCAGCCAGGTCACGATGAACTGGGCGAAGCCGCCGAAGATCATCACCGCCACGTTATAGGCCAGCGACAGGCCGACCGAGCGCACGCGCGCCGGGAACAGCTCGGCCATGACCGTGCTGAACACGCCGAAGAATGCCGACACGAAGAAGCACACCACCACCTGCACGGTCAGCAGGCGCGAGATGGATGGCGCGTCCGTCAGCCATGCGTACAGCGGGTACAGCACCAGCAGGTAGCCGATCAGCGAGCCGATCACGATCGGGCGGCGGCCGACGCGGTCGGACCAGGCGCCCATGAACGGCGTCAGCAGCACCATCAGCCCGGCGCCGACCATCTGCACCAGAAAGGTCTGGTTCAGCGGCAGCTTCAGGATCTGGGTCGAATAGGTCACCAGATACGTGAAGGTGATGTAGATGGACACCGTGGCCGTGACCACCAGGCCCACGCCGATCAGCGTCTCGCGGGTGTGGGTCAGCAGCATCTGGCCCAGGCTCAGGCGCTGCACCATGCCGCGCGCGGCGGCCTGGCGGTCCTCTTCCTTCATCTGCTTGAAGGCGTCGGTTTCGTCGATGTTGCGGCGGATATAGATGGCGATGGGCACGATCACCAGGCCGAACGCGAAGGGCAGGCGCCAGGCCCAGGCGGCGATCTGTTCCTGGGTGAAGAACTCGGTGATCAGCGTGCCGCAGGCCGCGCCGATCAGCAGCGCCAGCATCTGGCCGGCCATCTGCCAGGAGCCGTAGAAGCCGCGACGGCCCTTGGGCGCCATTTCGATCAGCAGGGCGGTGGACGTGCCGAATTCGCCGCCGGCCGAGAAACCCTGCAGCAGGCGCGCGATCAGGATGAAGATGGGGGCCAGGATGCCGGCCGCGTGGTAGGTCGGGGCCACCGTGATCAGGGCGATGGACACCGCCATCAGCGAGGTGACCATCACCATGGCGGCCTTGCGGCCCTTCTTGTCGCCGTACAGGCCGAGGATGATGCCGCCGACCGGGCGCATGAAGAAGCCGACGCCGAAGATGGCGGTGGTCATCAGGATCGCGTTCAGCTCGCTGCCGGGCACGCTGGGGTCGGTGGGGAAGAACAGCTTCGAGATGATCGGCGTCATGAACGCGAACACCAGGAAGTCGTACCATTCGAGGGCATTGCCTATGACTGCGGCCACGATGTTGCGCGTGGGGACTGCTTTGTGCTGCACGGTTTCTCCTTGGGGGTGTATTGCACTGCGGGCGGTATTCTAGATCGTTCACTCTTTAAGGATCGCCGCCCGCGTCCGGCACGTGGGCGCGCGCTGGCTTTAAACTCTGTTCTTTCACACCTCAAGAGAACAGACACATGAACGCGCGCACCTGGCTGGAAACGCTGGTCGGCTTCGACACCACCAGCCGCAACTCCAATCTCGCCCTGATCGAAACTGTCCGCGACTGGCTGCGCGGCCAGGGCGTGGAGGCCTGGCTGGCGCACAATCCCGAACGCACCAAGGCGAACCTGTTCGCCACGCTGCCCGCGCAGGACGGCAACCAGCAGGGCGGCATCGTGCTCTCGGGCCACACCGACGTGGTGCCGGTGGATGGCCAGGACTGGAGCTCGGATCCGTTCAAGCTGATCGAAAAGGACGGCCTGCTCTATGGTCGCGGCAGTTGCGACATGAAAGGCTTCATCGCCGGTTCGCTGGCCCTGGTGCCGGAATTCCTGGCCATGCCGCGCAAGAAACCCATCCATCTGGCGTTCTCCTACGACGAGGAAGTCGGCTGCGCCGGCGCGCCCTACATGCTGGCCGATCTGCACGAACGCGGCATCCGCCCCGAGGGCTGCGTGGTGGGCGAGCCCACCGGCATGCAGGTGGTGGTGGCGCACAAGGGCATCAACCTGTTCCGCTGCAAGGTGCACGGCAAGGCGGCGCACTCGTCGCTGACCCCGCGCGGTTGCAACGCCATCGAGTACGCCGCCCGCCTGATCTGCCGCATCCGCGACCTGGCCGACAGCTTCAAGGCCAACGGTCCGTACGACCAGTTCTACGACGTGCCGTTCTCGACCATGACCACCAACCAGATCCGTGGCGGTATCGCCGTGAACACGATTCCGGAGCTGTGCGAGTTCACCTACGAATTCCGCAACCTGCCCGGCATGCGTCCCGACGACATCCAGGCCGAGGTCGAGCGCTATGTGCGCGAAGAGCTGCTGCCGCGCATGCAGGCCGAGTTCGACGGCGCCCGCATCGAGATCGAGACCGGCGCGGCCGCCCCGGCGCTGGAAGCCTCCGAACAGGCAGCCATCACCCAGCTGGTGCGCGCGCTGACCGAGGACCGCGTCACCCGCAAGGTCGCCTATGGCACCGAGGCCGGCCTGTTCCAGGGCATCGGCATCCCCACCGTGGTATGCGGCCCCGGCCACATCGAACAGGCCCACAAGCCCAACGAGTACGTGGCCCTGGACCAGCTCGCGTCCTGCGAAACCTTCCTGCGCCGCCTGGGCCAGTCCCTCTGACGGCCGCCGGGGCGGCGCCCACGCCGCCCCGCCTGGGCCCGGCTCAGGTAAAATGACGGGTTGCAAACCGGTTGGGGACAGGCACTGGCCTGTCGCCGCGCCGGGGGAGAAGCTTGGTGAAACCTTACGATTTTCCGGATGCCAAGGGCCATTTCGGCCCCTATGGCGGCGTTTTCGTGGCGGAAACGCTGATGCACGCGCTCGACGAGCTGCGCGCCGCTTATGACCATTGCCGCGTCGATCCGGCCTTCATCGAAGCGTTCAACTACGAGCTCAAGCATTTCGTCGGCCGGCCCAGCCCGGTCTACCATGCCCGCCGCTGGTCGGACATGCTGGGCGGCGCCCAGATCTGGTTCAAGCGCGAAGACCTGAACCACACCGGCGCGCACAAGGTCAACAACTGCATCGGCCAGGCGCTGCTGGCCAAGCGCATGGGCAAGCCCCGCGTCATCGCCGAGACCGGCGCCGGCCAGCACGGCGTGGCCACGGCCACCGTGGCGGCGCGCTACGGCATGGAATGCGTGGTCTACATGGGCAGCGAGGACGTGCGCCGCCAGGCTTCCAACGTCTACCGCATGAAGCTGCTGGGCGCCACGGTGGTGCCGGTGACTTCCGGCTCGCGCACCCTGAAGGACGCGCTGAACGAAGCCATGCGCGACTGGGTCACCAATATCGAAAACACGTTCTACATCATCGGCACGGTGGCGGGGCCGGACCCCTATCCGCGCATGGTGCGGGACTTCCAGACCGTGATCGGCAACGAATGCCTGGTCCAGATGCCCGAAGCCATCGGCCGCCAGCCCGACTACGTGGTCGCGGCGGTGGGCGGCGGTTCCAATGCCATGGGCATCTTCCATCCCTACATTCCCCACGAAGACGTGCGCCTGATCGGCGTCGAAGCGGCGGGCGAGGGCCTGGAGACGGGGCGTCACGCCGCCTCGCTGGCGGCGGGCACCGTGGGCGTGCTGCACGGCAACCGCACCTACGTCATGCAGGACGCCGACGGCCAGGTGCAGGAAACGCATTCGGTCTCGGCCGGCCTGGACTACCCCGGCGTCGGTCCCGAGCACGCCTGGCTCAAGGACAGCGGCCGCGCCGAGTACGTCGGCATCTCGGACGAGGAGGCGCTCAAGGCCTTCCACGACTGCTGCCGCATCGAAGGCATCATGCCGGCGCTGGAGTCCTCGCACGCCATTGCGCAGGCCGTGAAGATGGCGCCGTCGCTGCCGCGCGACAAGGTCATCCTGGTCAACCTGTCGGGCCGTGGCGACAAGGACATGCATACCGTCGCCGAACGCGGCGGCATCGAGCTGTGACGCCATGACGACCCGCAACGATCGTATCGCCGCCGCCTTCGCCCGCACCGCCGCCTCCGGCCGGGCGTCGGCGCTGATCCCCTACATCGCCGCCGGCGATCCCTCGCCCGCGGCCACCGTGCCGCTGATGCACGCGCTGGTCGAGGCCGGCGCCGACGTGCTCGAACTGGGCGTGCCGTTTTCCGATCCCATGGCCGACGGCCCGGTGATCCAGCGCGCCGCCGACCGCGCCATCGCGCAGGGCGTGGGCCTGGCCCGCGTGCTGGAGCTGGTGGCCGAGTTCCGTCAGCGCGACACGGCCACGCCCGTCGTGCTGATGGGCTACGCCAATCCCATCGAGCGCATGGGGCAGGCCGAATTCGCCCGCCGCGCCGAAGCGGCTGGCGTGGACGGCGTGCTGGTGGTGGACTATCCGCCCGAGGAAGTGGTGGAGTTCGCCGGCATGCTCGACCAGCACGGCATCGCGCCGATCTTCCTGCTGGCGCCCACCTCGACCGAGCCGCGCATCAAGGCCATCGCCAATGTCGCCCGAGGCTATGTCTACTATGTCTCGCTCAAGGGCGTGACCGGCGCGGGTTCCTTGAACACGCAGGACGTGGCTGAACGCCTGGCGCTGATCCGCCGCCATGTCTCCATTCCGGTGGGCGTGGGCTTCGGCATCCGCGACGCCGAAAGCGCCCAGCGCGTGGCGCGTTCCGCCGACGCGGTGGTCATCGGCAGCAAACTGATCGAAACCATGGAGCAGGCGGTGGCCAATGCGCCCGCCGCCCAGCAAACCGACGCTGCAGTCGCCGCCGCCAGCGGCTGGCTGCGCACCATCCGGCAAGCGCTGGATCAAGTAAAACGAGAAAACGCCTCGGCCTGAACGCCGGGCGCGACCTCATACGGGATGAAACATCAATGAGCTGGA
Organism: Achromobacter sp. 1011791174; assembly: GCF_059760925.1. Taxonomy (NCBI): domain Bacteria; kingdom Pseudomonadati; phylum Pseudomonadota; class Betaproteobacteria; order Burkholderiales; family Alcaligenaceae; genus Achromobacter; species Achromobacter sp. 1011791174. Next base: position 1,914 of record NZ_JCBANH010000054.1, on the reverse strand, counting down.
TCGAAAAACTCCTGCCTCCTCGCATCAATAAAACCAGCGACAGCGGCGCCCGCCGCGTGCCCGAAGGCTTGTGGGTCAAGTGCCCCTCGTGCGAGTCGGTGCTGTATAGCGAAGACCTGGCGGCCAATCTGCACGTGTGCCCCAAGTGCGACCATCACATGCGCATCGGCTCCCGTGCCCGCATCGATTCGTTGCTGGATCTGGAAGGTCGCGTCGAGATCGGCCAGACCACGCGCTCGGTCGACACGCTGAAGTTCAAGGACACCCGCAAGTATCCCGAGCGTCTGCAGGAAGCGACCAAGCAGACCGGTGAAACCGACGCACTGGTGGTCATGGGCGGTTCGATCCGCGGCGTGCCCGCCACGGTGGCCTGCTTCGAATTCGAATTCATGGGCGGCTCGATGGGGTCGGTGGTGGGTGAGCGCTTCGTGCGCGGCGCCCAGGCCGCGCTCGACAATAAGACTGCCTTTATCTGCGTTGCCGCCTCGGGCGGCGCGCGCATGCAGGAAAGCCTGCTGTCGCTGATGCAGATGGCCAAGACCAACGCCATGCTGACGCGGCTGTCGGCCGCCGGCCTGCCGTTCATCAGCGTGCTGACCGACCCCACCATGGGCGGCGTGTCGGCCAGCTTCGCCTTCATGGGCGACGTGGTGATCGCCGAGCCCAAGGCGCTGATCGGCTTCGCCGGTCCGCGCGTGATCGAGCAGACCGTGCGGGAAAAGCTGCCGGAAGGCTTTCAGCGCGCCGAGTTCCTGCTGCAGAAGGGCGCCATCGACATGGTGGTGGACCGCCGTCAACTGCGCGAGGAAATCGCGCGTCTGCTGGCGCTGCTGAACAACCAGCCCGCCGACGTGGTGGCGGCGGCCTGAGCGCGGATTCGTCCGCCTCTGCGTCAGCAAAAAGCCGGCGGCCTCAGGGCCGCCGGCTTTTTTATTGCTGTTTGCGTTCGGACAGGTTCCGGTCAATAGGTGGATTTTCGGAACAGAGTTTTCCACTGAAAATGTTGCAGCCGTGAGACACAAAAGCAGCCATGCGGCCCGAATTTTGATAATGTTTTGACAGTTGCTATAAGCATTTTTACAGATTACGGAGTCACCAAATGCATTTGAACAAGAAGAAAACGCTGGCGAGCCTGGTCGGATTGGTGCTGGCAGGCGCCGCGGCCATGGCGAGCGCGCAATCGGAAGGGACCCAGGGTGGAGTGACTCTGCAGTATGGCGTGGGTGACCACTACAAGCGCTACACGCTCAACTATGAAACGGCTTCGGTCTGGACGCACCAGTTCGGCGGCAATTGGGGGCGGCTGGATCTGACGCCGGAGTTCGGTGCTTCCTACTGGACGGCCGACGGTTCGCGCACGCCTGGCCACGCCTGGCAATTCAGCGCCATCCCCATGTTCCGCTGGTGGGCCGGCGAGCGCTTCTACCTCGAAGCGGGTATCGGCGCCACGCTGTTCTCGACCACCCGCTTCGCCAACGAGAACATCAGCACGGCCTTCCAATTCGGCGATCACGTCGGCATGGGTTTCCTGCTGACGCCGAACAACCGCATCGGTCTGCGCTATTCGCACTTCTCCAACGCCAGCATCAAGCGCCCGAATCCGGGCCTGGATGCGGTGCAGATCAGCTATACCTACCAGTTCTGATAAAAGCCGGGCGGGAGCTCTCCCGCCAGGGTCAGTCAGTGCCAACCCCGCAGGCAAAGCCTGTGGGGTTTTTTTATTGGGGCCAAGACGAGGCGGGCAGGGTGCTGCTGCCGACGAGGCATGGGCGGCGTTGTGTCTTGCCGCCGGCGCCCCCACCGACATCCTCTTCAACGAGCATGCAAAAAAAATCTATGGTCAGCCCGATTTTTGCAAGCGAGGCGGTGTAGGCGTAAATTGGGCTTGCTCAAATCTATTCGGAGTCAGTTGGG